>NZ_BMOF01000005.1 GCF_014646935.1 Calditerricola satsumensis
CAGTTTTGTGAAGGTGAAAGTGCACCGAATACAAGGGATTCGGACAACGAAAAAGGCTCAGTACGACCGATGGCCGACAAACCGGGCGATCGCTTCCAACGTCCGGCGCGCCGGCACGTCAGGCAAGATCCGCAGCGCCTCCAGCGCCCGGTTCAGGTAGCGCGCGGCCAACTCCTTGGCAAAGGCAATGCCGCCGCTGTCGCGCACGATGGCCAGCGCTTCGGGCAGATGGTCGGCCACGCGCTGGGTGGCGATCCATTCGCGCAGCACGCCGGCACGGGGTGAGGTGGCCAGGGCGTACAAGGCGGGCAACGTAACAATGCCCTGCTTCAGGTCGCTGCCCACCGGCTTGCCGAGCGTCTCCTCCGTTCCCGTGTAGTCGAGAATGTCGTCGGTGATCTGGAAGGCCATCCCGACATTGTGGCCGTATGCCCGCAATGCGCGCACCACCTGCGCCGGCGCCTCGGCCGCCATCGCCCCGAGCTGCGCGCTGACGGCCATGAGCAGGGCCGTTTTGCGCTTAATGCGGCGCAGGTAGTCGCGCAAGCCCAGATGGACGTTGAAAAAGTCGCGGATCTGCACCATCTCGCCGATGCACATGTCGACAACGGCCTGCGACAGCACCTGGTGGATGCGCGGGCACTCCACCTCTGTGGCCACCTGGAGGGAGCGGGCAAAGATGTAATCGCCGGTGTACATGGCCAGGGCGTCCCCCCACTTGGCGCGAACGGTCGGCCGACCGCGCCGCAGCTGCGCGTCGTCGATGACGTCGTCGTGCACAAGGGTGGCGAGATGGATGAGCTCCAGGGCCACGGCGATCGGCTTCAGGCGCGCCAGGTCGTAGCGGCCAAACCGGCCCGCCACCAGCACAAGCAGGGGCCGAAGGCGCTTTCCACCGGCCTTCAAGAGATGCTGGGCCGACTCCCGCAAGAGCGGTTGTGGGGCTTCCAGCGCGCGTTCCAAATCTTGTTCCACTTCGGCAAGGTCTTCGGAGAAGTCGCGCAGGATGTGCGAGAGGTTCATCGCATCCACCTTATTCTGTCCAACGTCGTGTCGGGTCAGATCCCGCGCACCCATTCGGCGGGACGCGCCTCGCGCGGATCCCACAGGGTGAAGGAGACGGGTCCGCTCAACAGGCCGAGGCGCCGGGCATCGGCGACATACCGTTTGAGCCCGCGCAGCTCGGTTTCGCCCAGGTCATGGCTGAGGCCAGCGAAGTACGCACGCCAGAAATCCCGCGAACCGCCGCAGCGTTCTTGCGCGGCGCGAATCACCGCGTCACGCCGCAGGGCGCCAAACCGCTTGCTCACCAGGAGCGCGCGGTACAGCAGCCCCACCTGTTCGGGCTCGGCGTCCAGAATGTCCCGGCGCACCGCCCAAACGGCAAAGGTCATCGCCAGACCGGTCTCGCGGTGCCACCATTCCCCCAGGTCGATGTGCGCCACCTCGCGGCCGTACCGCCGGCGCGCCAGGATGGCGTCGTCGCCGATGAGGAGCGCCGCGTCGGCCCGTTTCAGCATGTCCTCCAGCGAGGGGGCCATCGTGAGGTACGTCGGCGCGCCACCGCCGTAGCCCTCGAGCAGGATCTTGAGGAGCGCCACCGATGTGGCCGACGTGTTCGTCAGCGCGACGACCCCTCGCTTCACCTCGTCAAGGGGACGCTTGTGGAAGAGAAAGATAGACCCCACCGGCCCCTTCGCGCTCACCGAGAGGCCCGGCAACAGCGCGTACAGGTGGGCGTTTTCCGCGTAGGCAAAGGAGGACATCGGCCCGACGTGGATCAGGCCCTTCCGCATCGCCGCGTTGAGCTGCGCGGGCACCTGCGGCACCAGCTCCACGCCCGGCAGATGCCGGGTGATATCTGGAAGAAAGTGGGTTACCGGGAGCACGTTGGTGTAGGCGATGTCCCCCACGCGCAGCGTCCGCGTCATGGCCCATCCTCCCCCCAGCGGCGGAACAGGGCGTGGTCGACGCCGCACGCGTCGAGCACTTTGCCGACGACAAAGCGCACCAGGTCGTCCACCGTTTTCGGTCGGTGATAGAAGGCCGGCATGGCCGGCACGATGCGCGCCCCCATCCGCGCCAGGCGCAGCATGTTCTCCAAATGGATGGCGTTGAGCGGCGTCTCGCGCGGCACGAGAACGAGCGAACGCCCTTCTTTTAGCATGACATCGGCGGCGCGTTCCAACAGATTCCCCGACGCGCCGCTCGCGATGCCCGACAACGTGCCCATCGAGCACGGGATGACGACCATGCCCCGCGTGCGGAAGGAGCCGCTGGCGATCGGCGCGCCGTAATCGCGCAGCCCATGCCAGACCAGGCGGCCCGGCCGCCCCGCGGAAAGGGAACGTTCGAGGGCCGCCCCTCGGTCCGTCGTATCCCAGCCCAATTCTTCGCCGAGCACCTGCCATCCGGCTTCGGTGACGACGAGGTGCACCTCGAAATCCCGCTCCAAAAGGGTTTGCACCAGCGTCACGCCGTACACCGCACCGCTGGCTCCGGTGATCCCGACAACGATGCGTTCCCGGTTCATTCCACCATCACCAGATCAAGCAGCGTGAACAGGAAGACGACGACGCTGAGCACGCCGTTCATCGTGAAAAAGGCCGTGTTGAGCCGCGACAGGTCGTGGGGCGACACCAGCCGGTGTTCGTACACGAGGATCAGCCCCGCGGCGATGATGCCGGCGAAAAACCACGCCTTGAGCGGCAGCCACAGAAAAAGGGCGACCAGCCCGAGCATCGTCAGCGCGTGAAAGAACCGGGAGATGGCCAGCCCCCGCGCGATGCCAAAGCGGCTGGGGATGGAATACAAGCCCGCTTGGCGGTCGAAGTCGGCATCCTGGCACGCGTAGATGATGTCGAACCCGGCGGTCCAGAAGGCGACGGTCAAGCCGAGCAGAATGGCCGGGCCGTCGAGGCGGCCGGTGGTGGCCACCCATCCCCCCATCGGCGCCAGGCCGAGGGCAATGCCGAGGACCAGGTGGCACAGCCAGGTGAAGCGTTTCGTATAGGAGTAGATGACGAGAACGAGCACGGCGATGGGCAAGAGCTTCATCGCCAGCGGGTTGAGCTGCACCGCGGCGTAGAACAGGAGCGCAAAGGAAACGGCGATAAAGACGAGCACCTCGGGAACGCTCACCAATCCCGCCGGCAGGGCGCGCTGGGCCGTGCGCGGGTTGGCCGCGTCGATGTGGCGGTCGATGAGGCGGTTTAAGGCCATCGCCGCGCTCCGGGCGCCGACCATGGCCACCGTCACCCAGCCGATTTCCCGCCACGTCGGCCAACCGCCTTCCACGACCCAGTTGCCGAGCACCGCGCCCAGATAGGCGAAGGGCAGCGCGAAGACGGTGTGCTCAAACTTGATCATCTCCAGCAGGATGCGCGCTTTTCGCCACAGCCTACTCAATGCCATAACGCGACCACTTCCGATCGACAAGCTGTTTGATCTCCTCGCTCATCTCGATGTCGTCGGGCCACGGCCGGACAAAGCCCTCCTCCGGCCACTTGCGCGTCGCGTCGATGCCCACCTTCGAGGTGATGAACGGCAGCTGCGACGCGTGGTCGAGGTCGTCCGTGGGGCCGTCGACGAACATCATGTCCCGCCGGGCGTCGATGTTGTGAAACACCCGCCACGCCACTTCGCGATAGTCGTGGACGTTGACGTCCTCGTCGACGACGATGATCATCTTGGCCAGCATCATCAGCCCCAGGCCCCACAGGCCGGCCATCACCTTGCGCGCATGGTACGGGTAGCGCTTTTTGATCGACACGATGACGCAGTTGTGGAAGCCGCCCTCGATGGGCATATCGATGTCGACGACCTCCGGCAGCATGAGGCGGATCAGGGGCAGGAAGATGCGCTCCGTCGCCTTCCCCAAATAGGCGTCCTCCATTGGCGGCTTGCCGACGAGGGTGGCCATATAAATGGGGTTTTTGCGGTGCGTGATCGCCTGCAGGTGGAACACCGGGTATTTGTCGGGCAAGGAGTAGTACCCGGTGTGGTCGCCAAAGGGCCCCTCGATGCGCAGCTCGTCCAAGTCGACGTACCCCTCGAGGACGATCTCGGCGTGGGCCGGCACCTCCAGGTCGACCGTCTTGCACTTCACCATCTCCACCGGCTTCTTGCGCAGGAACCCGGCAAAGACCATCTCGTCGATGTCCGGCGGCAGCGGGGCCGTCGCCGCGTAGACCACCGCCGGATCGCACCCGATGGCCACGGCCACCTCCAGGCGTCGGCTGCCCGTCTCCCGCCCCTTGCGCCAGTGCTCGGCACCGCCCTTGTGCTTATGCCAGTGCATGCCCGTCGTCCGCCCGTCGTACACCTGCATGCGGTACATGCCGCAGTTGCGCTTGCCCGTTACGGGGTCCTTGGAAAAGACGAGGGGCATGGTGATGAACCGCCCGCCGTCTTTCGGCCAGCACTTGAGGATGGGCAGGCGGCTCAAATCGGGGTTGTCGGTGATCACCACTTCCTGGCACGGCGCATGCTTGACCGTCTTGGGCAAGTACGACGCCAGCGCGGCCAGCTTGGGCAGCGCTTTCAGCTTGTCGAGAAGGCCGCCGCCCGGCTGGGGCAGCGCCAGCAGCTCCTCGATTTCCCTGGCGATGTCGTCGAGGGACTCCACCCCAAGGGCCAGGCACATCCGCTCGGTGCTGCCCAGGGCGTTCGTCAGCACGGGGATGTCGTATCCTTTTACGTTTTCAAACAGGAGGGCATAGTTGTGGGTTCGGGACTTCGACACCCGGTCGGTGATCTCGCTGATCTCCAGCTCGGGATCCACTTCCTCCCGGATGCGCTTAAGCCAGCCCCGTTCCTCCAGGGCGGCCAGAAATTCCCGCAAGTCGCGAAAAGCCATGGTCTCTCCTTCTCCCCTGCGATTGTGTCGGCGCTGCCGTCAAAGGGTCCGCTCCTGCCCGGTTTCCGACTTGGGCTTGTAGCCGATGTGCAACGCCGCCGCGCCGCCACAAAAGCGCTTGAGGAACACGTTCGTCAGGCCGACGTCCTCAAAAATGCGCGCCAGCGCCACGCTGTCGGGAAAATCGGTGAGCGACTCCGGCAGCCAGCGGTACTCGTCGTATTTCCCGGCGAACACCTTGCCCAAAAGGGGCAGGATGCGGTAGACGTACAGGAAAAACAGCGCGCGGTAGGGCTTCCACAGCGGCTTGGACACCTCGAGGGACACGACCATGCCGCCGGGTTTGACCACGCGCCGCATCTCGGCCAGCACCCGGCGGATGTCCGGGACGTTGCGCAGCGCGAACCCGATCGTCGCGCAGTCGAAGGTGTTGTCGGCAAAGGGCAGGTTCATCGCGTTGCCCAGCACGAGTTCGGTGCGGTCCTCCAGCCCCCGGGCGCGCACCTTTTCCGCGCCGACGGCGAGCATGTTCGGGCTGAAGTCGAGGCCGACGACGCGGCCGTGGGGGCCAACGGCCTCGGCCAGGCTGATCGCCCAGTCGCACGTGCCGCAGCAGACATCGAGGGCCTGCCAACCCGGCTGCACATTCATGCGGCGCATCGCGTACCGGCGCCACGCGCGGTGGCGGCCCAAACTGATGACGGTGTTCATGCGGTCGTAATCCCGGGCGATGGATTCAAACACCGCGCGCACGCGCGCTTCTTTCGTCATCTCGCGCATCGGTTTCTCCCCCCGTTTGCTCGCACCAGCGCCGTGCGCTAGGCCACCGGCGCGACCGCCTCCACCTGCTCCTTGAGGGCAGCAAGCAAGGCAGCCAGCTCGGCGTGCACCGCCCCCGGAAGGCCCTCGAAAAGCGGCTCGGCCAGCGCGTGGACGCGGCGAAGGGCCGCCGCGATGTCCCGATCGAGGCCGAGCTTGAGCAGAAGGGGTTCCCGCGCCGCGCTTCCCTCATCCTCGCCACCGGAGGCCTCCCGCAGGCGCAGGCGCACGTACCACCCCGGTTCCGCCTGGGGCTGAACCACAGCCCGCCATTCCTGCTCCAGGTTGACGAGATCGGCCAAGGCGTGGACAAAGGCCGCCCACTTGTGTCCTTCCTCCCGGCGCTCGGTCCCGCATTCCGCGGCAATGGCCTCGCTGTACAAGTGGGCGTCGACGTTCGCGCGCAAGGCGCGATACCGCTCTGCCGTAAGGGTTCGGGCGGCAAACGCTTCGGCCATTTCCACCTTCCACGCGTTGATTCTCTCGATGGCGCGGGCCAGCGTCCGGATCAGCGCGATGTCGTCCATTTGGGCCAGCAGGGCATAATAGAGGCTGCTCGCGTAGTCACCGGCCAGAACGGTCAGTTGGCGCGCGCGGGGGCAAGCGGTCCGGTCCACGGCGTCATGGGCCGCCAATCCCAGTTGCACAAGGCACAGCGGGATGACGCGGCGCGCGATGGCCTCGTCCGATCGGGCCGTGGTATGAAGAAACAAGAAATAGGTGTACGCGAGAGGGGCAGGAAGAAGCGGCTTGTCCACCGCATGGGCAAACAACGGGTGGTTCCACAGGTTGGAGACTTGTTTCAGAACGGCTTGAAACGCCACCGCGAGCCGTCGATTCTGCATCCCGTCCATATGCTGGGCCTCCATTGGCTCACATGCCCTCAGTATACCATAAAACGACACGACGCTCACCGTCCCCACCACAACGGGCCCTTCTGCACGTGGCCCATTTCATGAACAAGCGCTTTGTAGGCGTTCGGCGGCGCCTCGCGCAAGCGCGCCAACCGTTCCGGATTCCCGCGCTCGGCGTCCAGGGCGGCCACGAGAACCGGGCGCGCGTTGCCCGGCGCATAGGCCACGCGCACGAACACGTGCTGCACGTTGGTCGTGTGCAAAAAGGCCCGGCGCATGATCGCCACCCAGTCGGCGTACACCGCGTCCGCGGTCCACGGTTCGGTGACGGAAAGATCGACAAAGAGGTTGCCGCTGTCCCATTTCACCGCCCGGAGCTGGCTGTGGAGCGAAAGGTTGGCCAGCAGGTCGGGAAGGCGCTCCGTCGTCAGCGTCACGGGGTACGCTGCCGCGCCCCAAACCGGTCGATCCTCAACCGCCCGCGCCTCCGGGCGGAGAATCCAGGTGAGCGCGAAGGCCAATGCCCCCGAAACCGCCACAGCTTTTAACCATCCCGTCACTGCCCGCATGGTGCCCCCTCCCCGGCCGCGCGCGTTCGGTCTCCTCCTGATCTCTTACTACTGTACAAGAAACGGGGGCGCACCATACCTTGCCATGAATACGTGCCATGAAAAAAGAGCAGGTTAGCCCTGCTCCCCGTCGTCCTCCCCGGACACCACCAGCCCGTGCTTCGTCAGAATCACCGCTTTGCCGCGCACCTTGATCGCCGAGGTGTGCTCCGTGAACTGGGCGATCATCACTTCGCCTTTGTCGAGTTTTTCCGCGTGGTGGAAGCGCGTGTCTTTCCCCCGCGTCAGGCCGATCACGTTGACGCCGTTCTCCTTCGCCTTGATCACGACGTACTCCCCTTGCGGCTCGAGCATACCGTCTCCTCCGTTCCCCGTTCTACCTTTCACTATCCGTCATTGCGCGCGATCTGTCAATGCGCGCGAGGGTCATGCGGAAAAATAGAGGTATCCCAGATAGAGGACGAGCAGCAACGCGGCCATGGGCAACAGCAACAGCCAGAACAAGCTCTTTGTGCGGTTCACCGTTTCACCCCCGTTATCAGGGTCTCCACGGCGCCCGCACCCCATGCAAAAACGCCACCCTCCCATCCGAGGGTGGCGGTATGTACGGAAGATGGTCGGGCTAGCCGGATTCGAACCGACGACCTCACCCACCCCAAGGGTGCGCGCTACCAGACTGCGCCATAGCCCGACTGCATCAGGATTGCTGACGTTTTAAACTATATCACAGGACCTTTTGCGTGTCAAGGAGAAGTTTGCGCCATCCGGTTGTCGAAGGATGCCGGGACGCCGCCCATCCTGTCACTTGCCGCGATTTTTCTTATTTCTCGGGAAAATACGCATCATTTCCGAATGAGGGCAAACACTTCGGCGCGAGCCGCGGCGTCCGTTTCAAAGATGCCGCGCACGGCCGAGGTGACCGTCACCGCACCCGGTTTCTTCACGCCGCGCATCGTCATGCACATGTGCTCCGCTTCGATCACCACCACCACGCCGTGCGGGTCGAGTTTCTTCATGATCGTGTCGGCCACGGTGGCCGTGATGCGCTCTTGAAGCTGCGGACGACGGGCCACCGTTTCCACCGCACGGGCCAGCTTGCTGAGGCCGACCACGCGCCCGCCGCGCGGGATGTAGGCCACATGGGCCTTGCCATAGAAGGGCACCAAGTGGTGTTCGCACATCGAGTAGAAGGGAATGTCCTTGACCAAGACCAGCTCCTCGTGATCTTCGCTGAAAATGGCCGAGAAATAGACCTCCGGGTCCTGGAAGAGGCCCTGAAACACCTCTTCGTACATGCGTGCGACGCGTTTCGGCGTGTCGCGCAACCCTTCCCGCTCGGGATCTTCCCCAATGGCCTCCAGAATCATGCGCACGGCTTGCTCGATTTTTTGGTGATCAATCCGGGTTGGCCCGTTTTTTTGATGGTCGCTGGCCATTGCGCGTACCTCCTCTCGCCGCACAAGGGAAAACCGGAATGACAACGAAAAGTCACCGCCAGTGTACCACAGCGGACGCAAAAAAGCAAAGAGCCGCTTGCACGGCTCTCGTCGCGCTCACTGGATCGCCTCTTTCAAGCCCTTGCCCGGCTTGAAGGCCGGAACCTTGCCGCCGGGAATCTCGATTTCCTCGCCGGTCTGCGGATTTCGCCCTTTGCGCGGTTTGCGGTCGCGCACCTCGAAATTGCCGAATCCGACGATCTGCACCTTGTCGCCCGCTTTGAGCGCCTCCATGATGCTGTCAAACACGGCGTCGACCGCCCGCGCCGCGTCTTTCTTGGTCAGGTTGGCCCGTTCGGCCACTTTGGCCACCAGTTCGGTTTTGTTCACCGCTTTGCCTCCCTTCTGCAGAACAAGCCGACACCTACAGTTTTTCTCGCCGAATTCCGATTTTATACTGGATCCGCTCGAACTTCCCGCGACGCCTTGCAAAAAGAGAAAGGCTTCCTTAAAAGGAAGCCTGTTCCTGTTCAAAGGAGGATGGCAATGAGTCCGCCAGAACCTTCATTGATAATGCGCTCGAGGGTTTCCTTCAGTTTGTACCGCGCGTTTTCGGGCATCATCGTCAGCTTGGCCTGGATGCCTTCGCGGACGATGGAATGGAGGGAACGGCCGAAGATCTCGGAATTCCAGATCGACTGCCGGTCGTCCTCGAAGTCGCGCATCAGGTAGTGGACCAGCTCTTCGCTTTGCTTCTCGGTGCCGATGATCGGGGCAAACTCCGACTCCACTTCCACCTTGATCATGTGGATCGACGGCGCCGTCGCCTTCAGCCGCACGCCGAACCGCGAGCCGTGGCGAATGATCTCCGGCTCATCGAGGCGCATCTCCTCCAGGGACGGCGGCGCGATGCCGTACCCGGTGGTGCGCACCATGTGCAGGGCCTCGGCGATCTGGTCGTATTCCCGCTTTGCGTGGGCAAATTCCTTCATCAGCTTGAGAAGATGGTCCTTGCCCTTGATCTCCACCCCGACAATTTCCATCAAAATCTTGTCGTACAGCTCATCCGGCGCGTGCAGGTCGATTTCGGCGATGCCCTGCCCCATGTTCATGTCGGCCAGCGCGGCGCGCGCCACAAACTCGTAGTTGTGGAACAGGCTGACCACACGATCCACATCGCGGAGGCGACGAATGTCCTTTACCGTCTCCCGTACCGCTTCTTCGTAGCTCTTGCGCAACCAGTGGTCTTCGTCCAGCACCATCACCCAGCTGGGGAGATTGACGTTGACCTCGTGAACGGGAAACTCGAAGAGCACCTCTTTCAGGACGTACAGGATGTCCTCCTCGTCCATTGCATCGACGCTCATGGCCAGCACGGGGATGTCGTACTTTTCCGCCAATTCGTCCCGCAAACGCTGCGTCTCCTCGCTTCGCGGGCGGGTGGAATTGATGATGAGGATAAAGGGCTTGCCCACTTCTTTCAGTTCGGCCACCACGCGCTCTTCCGCTTCGACGTAAGCCTCGCGGGGAATCTCGGTGATCGTTCCGTCGGTGGTGATGATGACGCCGAGGGTGGAGTGTTCCTGAATCACCTTGCGCGTGCCGATCTCCGCCGCCTCGTGGAAGGGGATGGGCTCGTCAAACCACGGGGTGTGGATCATCCGCGGGCCGTGCTCGTCCTCGTATCCCTTCGCCCCTTCCACCGTGTACCCGACGCAGTCGACCAGGCGCACGTTGATGTCAAGTCCCTCGGCGACGTGCACCGTTACCGCCTGGTTGGGGACGAACTTCGGCTCCGTGGTCATGATCGTGCGCCCTGCCGCGCTCTGGGGCATCTCGTCGATCGCCCGGGCGCGGTCGTACTCGTTGGCGATGTTGGGAATCACCACCTGCTCCATAAATCGTTTGATGAACGTGGACTTTCCCGTGCGCACCGGGCCCACGACGCCGATGTAAATGTCTCCTCCTGTCCGTTCGGCGATGTCTTTAAAGATGTCCGCCCGTTCCATCCGAATCCCTCCCGCAGTTGGTTCCAAACGCACCAGGGCTCAGTTGGACAGTACAAATATATGGGTTGCCGCGGGGTTTATGACGGGAGAAAACGAGAACCCGTTCGGGAGGGGAACCGGTTCTCCCCGCTCGAGGCGATACGGAAAGGCGCGCACGGGAACAAACAGATGGTTGCGGGCGAGGAAATCGCGCAGATCCTTTGGGAGGCGGGAGGGATCGGCATGCTTGGGCAGGAGCTGAGCGAGATCGAGGGCATAGTCCACGCCCACGCGTCCCAGGGGGTCCATCAAGAGCGGGAGGTACTGCCCCGTGTACGGGCTCTTCACCTGGACGGGCTGGAGGTTGAGCGCCGCATAGTCAATGCCATAGAACCCGTTGGGTTTCACATCGCGAATGGGCAGCGCCCCGCGCTTCATCCAATAGCGATTGACGGCGGTCTGGACGTCGTTCACCGCCGCGGCGACGGCAAGATCCAGCAGACGCACCTGGGGGGTCGTCTCCACATCGATCAGCACATACTGGTACCGCCCGCCCTGTTCGAAGGCGTTGGGCGGGATGCGGGCCAAATAGCGGGGCACGAGCTGCCGAAAGTCAAGGGGGTACTTTTCGTAGCGCGGCACATCCGCCGGGCGGGTCTGAATGGGAAGCAAGCCGCCCTCCGCCTCGCGATAGCGGTCGACGGCGGCCTGCACCTCGCGCAGGTATTCGACCGACGGTTCCTGGCCCACGCGCCGCTCCTCCGGGTACAGGCAGCCGGCCGGGATGAGCAGCACGGCCAGAACCCAAAAGGCGATGGCAACGCGCGAAAGCCCCCTCCGCATCGCAGGAGATGGCCTCGCCCGACGCGACATGCGCCCCGCGAATGCGCGCAGTCCGACCATGGCGCCTCTCCCCTAGGACGGAGCGGACAGGCCCCGGGGTCGCCCGCCCGCGGCTTGTTCGGGCACCGTAACGGCGACCGCGCTGTACCGCGAAGGCAAAAACATGCGCGCGCGCCGCGCGGCTTCCAAGAGCGTCGTTCCGGGCCGCACCTTCACCTGCTTGCAGCCGGGGAAAAACGTGACCGTTACCATGCGATGCGCTCCTTTCGGTTCCTTACACCAGGGCGCGCACGACAAAGAGCAGCGTGACGGGCAAAAGGGCAAAGGCCAGCGTCGAGAGCAGAACGCGAACCGGCCCCCTTGGCAGCTGGCGCGCCTTGGTAATCATGAGGTTGGCGACGAGCATGAGGACAATGGCGATGACGGCATCCAGCACGTGCGCATCCCTCCAATGTTTTCATTATACCACACCGACGCACCGCCTCGATGGGCTGGGCATAGGATATAGCGTTCCGAACTCTTGCCCAACGGGAGGTACCCCCCTTGCAGCGACCCAGCGTCGTGTGGAAAAATCCTCAAGCCATCAAGCGGACGCTGAAAACGAACCCGCGGCGCCCATCCCCGCGCGCCTCGGCCTCACCTCCCCCTCTGCTGAACGCGCTCGCCAACCCGGCCCAGCTGAAGGCCACCCTCGCGCGCGTGCGCACGAGCGTCAAAGAAATGAGCGCCACCCTCCATCAAGTGGAACAGCTGGTCGACGCCGCGTACAACCTGATCGACGTGGTGGAGATCATCAGCCGGCAAATGGGGCGGTCAGCGGGCAAAGGCTCCCTCTTGGATTTGGTGACGAAGATCAACTTGTCGGAAGTGCTCGCCCTTCTTCAGTCGCCGCTTGTCCAGACCTTGCTGGAAGGCGAGCAAAGAAAACAGGAGGGGTAAGACGGCCCCTCCTGTTTCCTGTTGACCTTGCCGCTGCGACCGCAAACGACTCCCCATGGCTTGACCCGTATCCCGTTCGCCAGACGTGTGAACTGGTCGTTTTTCCGCTACTACTTTATGGCCGGCCGGCCAGCCAGGTTCCACCGCCAAGCGCGGAAACCGCATCACTCGCTCAATTTTTTGGCAATGGCCAGCAAATCGTTCACGCTAAGGGAATGGCTTTTGACATACCGGACGATTTTGTCCTCTTTCTCTTGCGTGATCGGCTTGTTCACCATTTTGGCCACTTCGCGGATCAGTGCGCGCAGCTTCCGTTCGTCGCGCAAGTCCTCCTGCTTCATGCCGCTGGCCAAGCTGCGAATGAGCGACTCATCCACCTTTCCTTTGGTGGTGGACTTGATTTTGTCCACCAACCGCTTCGGCAAACGCGGGTTTTGCTTCACGGCATCCTCCCCCTTGGAAAAATCGATCAGTCTATCGTATGACGGGGAGGATGGCCGCGTGCGTCACCGCGCGGCGTCTCGTACCTGAACGATCCACTCCCATTCATGGGTGCGGTCGCGCCCCATCAGCTCTTCCACGGCCTGTTTGGGCGGCTTGCCCTCGAACAGCACGGCGTACAGCTGCTCGGTGATGGGCATCTCCACCCCATAGCGCTTGGCCAGCCGATACGCCGCCTTCGTCGTGCGCACGCCTTCCACCACCATGCCCATCTGGGCGAGCACGTCCTCCAGCGACGCGCCCTGTCCCAGCCGGTAGCCGGCACGCCAGTTGCGGCTGTGCCGGGACGTGCACGTCACGACCAAATCGCCAACGCCGGCCAGCCCGGCAAAGGTGAGCGGGTTGGCCCCCATGCGGTAGCCCAGCCGCCCGATCTCCGCCAAGCCGCGGGTGATGAGGGCCGCTTTGGCGTTGTCCCCGTAGCCGAGGCCGTCCGACAGCCCCGCGCCAAGGGCAATGATGTTTTTCAGCGCTCCGCCCAGTTCGACGCCGACCACATCGGGATTGGTGTAGACGCGAAAGTACGCGTTGATGAACAGGTCCTGGGCCTCCTGGGCCACGCCGTGGTCTTCCGCCGCCACCACCACCGTGGTCGGCGATTTGCGGCACACTTCCTCGGCGTGGCTGGGCCCCGACAGGACGGCCACGCGCCGGCCGAGAGGGGCGGGGAGCTCTTCGCGAATCACTTCCGACATGCGCTTGAGGGTATCGGTCTCCAGCCCTTTGGCCGCATGGACCACCAGAACACCATCCCGCAGGTGCGGGGCGGCGCGGCGCACCACATCGCGCACGGCGTGGGACGGCGTCACGACCAGCACCGCGTCGGCGGCGGAGACGGCGGCGCCGAGGTTGGTCGTCGCCGTCACGCCCGCGGGCAGCACGGCGTCCGACAAGTAGCGGCGGTTGGTGCGCCGCGCGTTGATCTCGTCGACGGTTTCGGCGCTGCGCCCCCAAAGCGTCACCCGGTGGCCGTTGTCGGCCAGCACGATGGCCAGCGCCGTTCCCCAGCTTCCGGCCCCCAATACGGCAACGGTTCGTTTCACCGTCACGCCCCCTTATCCAACCTTCACCCGTTCGCCCAACTTGCGCTCCCGTCCTTGAAGGAGGTTCGCGATGTTCTGCCGGTGGCGCCAGTAGGCGAGCACGGCGATGACGACGGTACCGGCAAGCAGGCTCGGCGAATCGTACCAGAGCAGAACGAAGACAGGCAAGAGTCCGGTGAACAAGAGGGAGCCGAGCGAGACGTACCGCGTCACCGCGATGGCCAAGAGGGCGACGGCTCCGGCCACCACCGCCGGCGGGAGGGCCACCACCGCCACCACGCCGATGGTGGTGGCGATGCCCTTCCCGCCGCGAAACCGGAAAAAGAGCGGCCAGTTGTGCCCGATCACGGCAAAGACGCCTGAGAAAACGGCCACCGCCTCGTCGCCCCCGGAAAGCATCCACCCCACGCCGACAGCGAGCATCCCCTTGAGCATGTCCAAGAGAAAGACGGCCGCCGCCGGCTTCGCGCCCAGCACGCGCAGGGTGTTGGTCGCCCCGGCATTGCCGCTGCCGTAGCGGCGGATGTCGATCCCGTACACGTACTTGCCGATGATCGTGCTGAAGCTGAGCGACCCGAGCAGGTAGCTGATGACAAAGGCCATCCACACCGTTTTCAAGGTCCGTCACACCTTACGATTTTTTCTTCAACACGATTCGGATGGGTGTTCCTTCAAAGGGGAAGGCCTCGCGAATTTTGTTTTCCAGGTACCGCTCGTAGGAGAAATGCATCAGCTCCGGATCGTTGACAAACAGGGCAAAGGTGGGCGGCTTGACCGCCACCTGGGTGGCGTAGGTGATGCGCAACCGCTTTCCGTTGTGGGTGGGCGGAGGGTTGAGCACCATCGCTTCGGCGAGGATGTCGTTGACAAGGTGGGTCGGCACGCGCATGGCGTGGTTTTCCGCCACGTCGACCACCTTGGGCAAGATCTTGTGCACGCGCTGTTTCGTTTTGGCCGACACGAACAGCACCGGCGCGTAGGGCATGAAGGCGAATTCGTCGCGGATTTTCTCGACGAAGCGGTCCGCCGTCTTGTCGTCCTTTTCGACGATGTCCCACTTGTTGACCACGAAGATCGCCGCCCGCCCCGCTTCGTGGGCATAGCCGGCGATGCGCTTGTCCTGCTCGACGATCCCCTGCTGCCCGTCGAGCACGACCAGCGCGACGTCGCACCGCTCGATGGCCTTGAGGGCGCGCAACACGCTGTATTTCTCCGTCGTCTCGTACACCTTCCCCCGCTTGCGCAGCCCCGCCGTGTCGATGAGCACAAAGGCTTGTCCCTCCCGCTCAAAGCGGGTGTCGACGGCGTCGCGCGTCGTCCCCGCCACGGGGCTGACGATGACCCGCTCCTCACCCAGGATGGCGTTGACCAGCGACGACTTCCCCACATTGGGCCGGCCGATCACCGCAATGCGGATCACGTCTTCGTCGTAGGGCTCGGCTTCCTCTTCCGGGAAGTGGGCAAACACAGCGTCGAGCAGATCGCCGACACCGGTGCCGTGCAGGCTAGAGATGGGGTAGACCTCGCCAAACCCCAGGCGATAGAAGTCGTACATGGCGTCGGCCTGCTCGCGGTTGTCCACCTTGTTGACGGCGACGACGACCGGTTTGCCGGAGCGGTACAGGAGTTCGGCCACCGCTTCGTCGGCCGGCGTTACCCCGTCCCGCGCGTCGACGACAAAGACGATGACGTCGGCTTCCTCGATGGCCAGCTCGGCCTGATGGCGCACGCGCTGCACGATTTCGTCCTCGGCGCCAATGTCCAGGCCGCCGGTGTCGATGACGGAAAAGATGCGCCCTCGCCATTCGGCCTTGCTGTAGATCCGGTCCCGCGTCACGCCGGGTCGGTCTTCCACAATGGCGATGCGCTCGCCGACGATGCGGTTGAACAGCGTCGATTTGCCCACGTTGGGTCGTCCCACGATGGCTACGACCGGTAAAGCCATGAACGTTCCTCTCCTTCGCCTTCACACGACATCTCTTTCCTCATCATACTGGAGGGCTGACGCGTGCATCAAGGGAAACGAAAAGCTCCCGGCGTCAGACCGGAAGCTGGCGCAAGGTCGCTTTCACTTCGTGCACAAAGCGGACCAGGTGGGCATACCGGTGGCGCACGCCCCACACGGCGATTCGGCGCCCCACGCCGACCATACCGAAGCGGCGCGACAGCATTCCCCCAACCTTGGCGATGGGGGAAAGATGGGGCAAGGCGTCGACCAACCAAAAAGCCGAGCGGGAATCGCCGCAGGCTTCCACCATGGACAGAAAGCTCTCGACGACCAACGCGGGCTCGCCGCCGACGCCAAGGGTGTACACCCGACACCCCAGTTCGTCGCGCCCGCGGCAGTACAAGGTGCCGATGAAGGGTGTGGATGTGCGGTCGAAGTCGTCGAGGGAAAGGATTTCCGTCGGAGTGGGCACGCGGTTGTCCGGAAGCACGCCGAGATGGATGGCCGCCGCCACGACCGACGAATGGGCGCTGCCGTAGCAATAATACACCACGTTACGCGGGCGTTTCGTCCACATCGAGGATCTCCCAGTTCGCCAGGGTTTGGCCGTACAGCGCCCACACGCTGATCCACACGTTTTCGAGGACGCGCCGCGACCGGCCGACGGTCGTCCAGTAGACAGACTGGCCCTTCGCATTGCGCCCCACGTAGACGATGCGCCCGGGGATGACGGTCTCGTCGGGGGGCGACACCTCGGGGCCATGGACGTCGCGCCACGCGGCGGCGCGGGCCAAACGGCCGTCTGCGGCATCGCAATAAAGGCGGTTCATGGGGATCACCGGTGCTTCACCAGCACCATCACGTCCTCGGCCAATTCATGGGCCATGGCGTCGAGAATGTTTTCCAGGAGGCTGGCCATGTGCGCCATCTCGTCGCGGCTTTTGGCCACGAGCACCGGAACACCGCCCGTCGCCCGCGACGGCTGCGTCGTGATCACCGCCACGATGGATTTGGTGACCGGAACGTTCACGGCATTTGCCCTCCTTCTGCCGCCGCGCGCACTAGGACCGCTGCCCCCGACGGCGCGCCGAAGACTCCTGCGGGAGACGCACCGCCCCTTCGAGAACGGGAACCCGTTCGATGACACGCCGCGCCAGTTCGGGATCGCGACGCTGTGGCAGGATGAACACGGCCACTTCCCCGGTGTCGAGATTACGCCGCGCCAGAGGGATCAGCCCCGGGGTGCCGTCGTCGCGGTGCACGCCCAGAATGACCGAGGCATCGTGAAGAATCGCCTGCCGCTGACCGGAGTTGGCCAGCGTCACCGCTGCGGCGTCGTCATGCGGCGTCAGCACAAAGCCCAACCCGTGGCGAAGGATGGTCTCTCGGTTTTTCGCCAAGCCCACGTTCATGATCGGCGTGTCGCCGACGTGTAAAATGGGCCCCTCAAAGCGCAGCGGCGCCTCGCGCACATCGGCGATGTGGCCAATCAGCTTCCCGGCCATCAGCTTGTGGTCGAGGGCGAGCATGAGGGCGGCCACGAGGAGCCCCGCCGGCCATCCGCCGTAAACCGTGGCCAGAGAGGTGACGAAGGCGGTCAGGATCACCAGGTAATTGCGCCCCTCAAACACCATGGCGATGCCCTCGATGTACGCCGGTCCCCGCGGAACGAGCTCCATCGCGTCGAGCTGCGACAGCGTGTTCCGCTCCATGTTGCGCACGTCACGGAACTGTTGGGCGGCCAGGGCCAGGAAGGTGATGGCCGTGAACTCCTTCTCCAAAAGCGCCGGCACCGCGACGGCGCCGAGACCGGCCGCCACCAGTCCCAGGGACAGGTGAATCACCCGTCCGTGGGGGTAGGTGGGGTACTGGCGGTAGTCGGTGCGCAGCATGTGCAGGCGTGCCACAAACCCAACCAGCGTGCCCAGGATGATGGCTACGAGGTACGCTTCCATCGCAACCCCCTGCTTATGCCCCGCCGGGCGGTGCGCACCACGCCGGCAGCCAGGATTGCCGTCATGAGCGCCACAGACAAACCATCGGCGTAGGCTTGATCCCCGATGACGCGGACGTTCGCCTGCGCGGACAGCCACCAGCGCCAGAGGGGTTCCGAAACCCCATAGGCGAGCAGCGTCACGGGAAGCCATTGCCACGCGTAGGGCGCCACGACGGCCGCCAGGGCGCCGATGGCCAGCGGAACGAGCCATTCTGGCGGCAACACGGCCAGGACGGGATCGCGCGCGAGAAGAATCAACAGGAGGGTCCGCATCATCCCCACCAGAAGCGCGGCCGCCAGCCCATAGAGCGGATCGGCGTCGCGCAAACGCGCCCACAAGACCCACGCGGCCAAAAAGGGGGCAAGATAGAACCCCACGCCGATGCGCCACCCGTCAACCGTCACGTGCAACGGCACCGTGAGCGCGCTCCCCGCGCTCCACAGGTAGACGACGCCGCGCGTCAGCCCGGCCTGACGAAGGAGGTCGTCCAGCCATCCGCTCCAGGTGCTCACAAGGACCATCCAGAGAAATACATAATAAAAAAACGTCACCGTCACCGCCATCACGCTCGCAGTCCGCCTTCGTCACTAGTATGGCGATGTCGGTGCCGAAATAGTCACGAACGCCGCGCGTAAGCCGTCACGTCGATGCCGCGCAGCACACACCAGTGATACGTGGCGCCGGACACCACCAGGGCCGCGCGACGCAGCGCGGCAACGGTCCCGGCCCCCAGCGCCGCCATGGCCACTTTCAATTCTTCATGGAAGGCATCGATCTCGGCGAGAAGCGCCGGAACGCCTCCGTCCCGCCACACGCGGAGAAAACGTCCGGCTACGCCAACCGCGTCGGCGCCAAGGGCGAGGGCCTTGGCGACATCCACGCCATGGCGGATCCCGCCCGAGGCGATCACGGCGACCGATCGGCCCTCCAGGGCATGCATCGCCTCCAGCAGGCTTTCCGCCGTTGTGAGCCCCCACCTGTCAAACCCGCGCAGGGCAACGGCGCGGCGCCGGTTCTCCACCGCGGCGAAATTCGTCCCGCCGCGGCCGCCAACGTCGACGGCGGTCACCCCCAAACGCGCCAGGCGTCGCACCACGTCGCCGGAGAGGCCAAACCCCACCTCCTTGACGATCACGGGCACGGGCACCGACGCGACGATGGCGGCGACGCGTTCTTCGACGCGGCGAAAATCGCGATCCCCCTCGGGCATGATCAGTTCTTGAAGGGGGTTCAGGTGCAGCTGCAGCGCGTCGGCTTCCAGCATCTCCACCGCCGCCCGCGCCTCCTCCACCGTCACGTTCGCGCCCACATTGGCAAAAACGATCCCGTCGGGGTTTACGCGGCGCACCACGGTGAACGTGCGGCGCATGGCGGGATCGCGCAGCGCCGCCGTCTGGGAACCGACGGCCATGGCCAGGCCCCGCTCCCGCGCCGCGACGGCGAGGTCGCGGTTGACGGTTTCCGTCTCCGGAGCCCCGCCGGTCATGGCATTGAGAAAAATCGGCGAACTCATCGCGAGTTCGCCGATCGCGGTGTGCAACGAAAGCGCGGGATACGATGACGCCGGCAACGCATGATGGACAAACCGAATGTCGTCGAACCCGTTGGAGCCCGCGGGATCCGTTTCCAGTGCGTAGCGCAGATGCTCCACCTTGCGGGATGCGCGCGACATGGCATCTTGCTCCACCGTCGTCACTTCAGCTTGCGCAGCTGATCGCCGATCACATCGCCCAACGTCAGGTTGAAACCGCCGCCCATATACTCTTGGCGCTCGCGCCGATCCAGGGGCCGGTCCGCCTCCTGCAGCGCGCGGATGCTCAGGCTGATGCGCCGTTCGGGGATGTTCACGTCGAGCACCTTGACCTTGACCGTCTCCCCTTCCTTCAGCACCTCATGGGGCGTGGCGATGTGGCGGTTGGCGATTTGCGAAATGTGCACCAGCCCTTCGACGCCCGGCAAGAGCTCCACAAAGGCACCGAAGCTGACGAGGCGCTTCACCACGCCTTCCCGCACGTCGCCGGGGCGAATCGTCTCGCCGGCCCGCTCCCACGGGCTCGGCTGCGTCGCCTTGATGGACAGGCTGATGCGGCCCGCCTCGGGGTCCAGCTTCAGCACCTGAACGGTGACGCGCTGGCCTTCCTGCAGCACGTCGGCCGGTTTGTCCACGTGGTGCCACGCGATCTCCGACACGTGCACCAGGCCGTCCACGCCGCCCACGTCGACAAAGGCCCCAAAATCGGTGAGCCGCTGCACGGTGCCTTCCAGGACATCGCCCGGCTTCAGGCGGCTGAACACCTCCTGTTTGCGGCGCTCGTCTTCCTCTTCCAGCACCGCCTTGTGGGACAGCACGGCCTTGTTTTTCTCGCGGTCCAGTTCAAGCACCTTGAGGCGCAGCGTCCGGCCCTTGTAGTCCGAGAAATCCTTCACGAAATGGCGCTCGACGTGCGACGCCGGGACAAACCCGCGCACGCCCACGTCCACCACCAGGCCGCCTTTCACCACGTCGGCGACGCGCGCCTCGAGAATCTCGCCCGTCTCCCGCGCGCGCTCCAGGCGCTCCCACGCCCGTTCCGCATCCACGGCGCGCTTGGAGACGATCAGTTCATCCGCCTCGTCGTTGACCTTCAGCACCTTGACGTCCACTTCATCGCCCACTTGCACCACGTCGGAAGGCTTTTCCACGTGGACGTTGGACAGCTCGCGGATGGGCAGGATGCCGTCCACCTTGTAGCCCACGTCGACGAGCACCTGCTTGTCTTCCACCTTCGTCACCCTGCCGCGAACGATGTCCCCCGGCGCCAAGGTTTTGACCTCCGTGAGATATTCCATGCCGTCGACCATGCCAGTACCCTCCTTACCCTTCCTCAGACGAGGACCTTTCGCCCGATGTTCACCAGCAGTGTATTCGGAAAAGTTCGGAAGGCGCGGCGTCACCGCAGGCCTTCGCAAACTTTTCAAACCCTCTGGAAAGCGCCCTTCCCGAATGTCAGATCCCTCTTCTACAGGTAGTATTTTTCATTCACGCGCGTCCCATTCGGTTTACCGCGCGTCTTTCGCGGCCCGCTTGACAGGAGCCTGCGGAACGCCGCCTTCCCGCCCCGCATCCTGCCCGTGAGCCTCCGCGAGCCGGCGAATGGCCGCCATGATCGCGTCCGTGGCCCGCCGCGCTTCGTCAACCGTTGGCTCCTCCGTCCAAAACGGCCGCAGGTCGACTGGCGGTCCATAGTAGACGTAAACCGGTCGGAACGGGCGATACGGACCCTGGATGTATGCGGGGATCACCGTGGCGCGCGACTTGAGCGCCAGCAGCCCGGCGCCGGGTTTTCCCGGCAAGAGTTCCCCCGTGCGGCTGCGCGTCCCTTCCGGAAAGATGACGAGCAGACCGCCCCGCTCCAGCACGTCCAGGGCCGTGCGGAGCGAGCGGCGGTCAACCGCACCGCGCCGCACCGGAAACGCGCCGAACGCGCGGATCACGCGGTTCAACACGGGGATGCGAAAGAGCTGTTCCTTGGCCATGAACGAAACCCGCCGCTTGAGCGGAGCGGCGATCAGGGGCGGATCGAGCAGGGAGATGTGGTTGGCGCAGAGCAGGACGGGACCGGAAGCCGGCACATGTTCCACACCGGAAACGCGCCATCGAAACACGAGGCGGAAAAACAGGCGAACCACCACGCCGGCCAACCGATACCACATGTTACTCGCCCTCCCGCCCACGAGTGCGGCACGCGGCCAAAATTTCCTCCACAACTTCGTCAACGGTCATCCCCGTGGTGTCGAGAAGCCGCGCATCTTCTGCTTTCTGCAGGGGGGCCACCGCCCGCTCGGAATCCAATCGATCGCGCTTGGCAATCTCCTCCTTGACCGTCTCCAGATCGACCCGGTAGCCCCGCGCTTCCATCTCCCGCTGCCGGCGCAGCGCCCGCTCGTCAATCGATGCGGTGAGATAGATCTTGACGTCGGCTTTCGGCAGCACGTAGGTGCCGATGTCGCGGCCGTCCATCACGACCCCGCCGTTCTTTGCCAGTTCGCGCTGTTTCTCCACCATGGCCTCCCGCACCAACGGGTGACGGGCGACATACGAAACGTCGGCCGTGACGGCAGGGGTGCGGATGGCGTCGGTGACGTCTTCCCCGTTGAGCAGGACGCGCTGTCCGTCGCCGTCGGGCGCAAAGGCGATGGTCAGCGCGCGCGCCAATTTGGCCAGCGCGTCTTCGTCGTGCGGGCTGACGCCGCGACGCTGGGCGGCCAACGTCAGGGCGCGATACATGGCGCCGGTGTCGATGTACAAGTACCCCAAGCGCTGGGCCACGCGGCGGGCAACGGTGCTTTTGCCGGCTCCCGCGGGCCCGTCGATGGCAATGGTTAGCCGTTCCATGCTTCACCTCAACCGCCACGAAAGCCGGAGCGAATTCGCCTGGCACGGGAGAGGCGGCAGGAAAACGAAAAAGCAGGTCGTGCCTGCTTTTTCAGTCACGAACTATTCGATTCCGCGCCATGGACCTCCGACACGCCGATCCAGACGAACTCGTCTCCAGATATTTCGATTGTCTGCTTCCGATCATACCACATTATTCCGGGGTGCGCAACGGCCTTTCTTTTCCAGGCGTTTGCGCCGGGATCGGGAGCTCTGCCCCCACCCCGAGCCCCTCCCGCCGGTCCACCTCGCTGAGCCATGCGCGCAGCGGATCGGCAGCCAGCAGGAGTTGGGCCACCACCGTGGCCGCCAGGAGGGCGAGAACGGCCGCGATCAGCGCGCGGTCGATCCATTTGGCCTTCGCAGCGAAACGGGCTTCTTGGCGCCGATGCCGTCGCATGGGGATCCGCCTCCGCTCCCCAGTATCTCCCGTTTCGCCCGTCGGCACACGCCCCCCGCACGCTTACCGGCGACGCGCCTGAAGCTGCGTGCGGAAGCAAAATTGCACGATCGCCTGCCGCTCCTTTTCCGAAATCCGATCGAAGCGTATAGACACGGTCGCCGGCTTGCCCTTCTCCGCCGGGGGCTGCGTGCGCACCACCGTCCCCGCGAAGGTGACCGCCGTGCGCTGCGGATAGGGCAAGGCGACAATGCCTTCCACCGCCGTGCCCAAGGGAAACGGGCCGAGGTCGGGCACCGCGCACTTCAGGCCTCCCCCGCTGATGTCCAGGGTGCGGACCGTCTGCACGGCCTCGCCGCACCGCAGCGTCACATCGAGCACGGCCGGCACGCGCACGTACTGCCGGCGTTGGATGCGGATGATGCTGCGCGGATCCGGACGTTCCAAAACGAGCAAGGGAATGTTGTCCGTTTTGCGGCTCTTCACGCGCGTGGGAAAGCGACAGGGCGTCCCCGTCTCGTCCAACACCCAGCCGTACAGTGCCGTGCCGACGGAAAAGAAGCGAAACTGTCCCGTTTCGCGGTTGAGCGGGATCTCGGTCACCAGGCTGTCGGCGGTCACCTCGACGATGCGCGTTTTGTACAGCATCATTTCCTGCTGTGCCGCCGCTTCGCTTGGGTCTTCCTCCTGCACATCCACGTAGAGCATCTGGAACAGCCGAAACGTGTTCATGCCCGTCCTCCGTCCCCCATCCTTCTGCTTGGTGGCCGGTACGCGAGCCGCTTTTCTGTTTCGTGGCGTATACCGCTACGCGTTCGCGCACCTCTCCTTTCCTATACGCGATCCGTCGGCACAAAACCTTTTTTCAACAAACAACGACCGGCACCAGGCCAAGCCTGAGCCGGTCGTTGCCGGTGGCGAAACGATCAATCCCGCCCGCCCGCGTCACTGGGCCGACGTGACGGGGGCGATCTCGTCGACCTTCTCCTCTTCGCCCGTCTGGGCATTCAGGAAGATGCGGTAGCGATCCTGTCCATTGCGGACCAGGAATTCGTAGCACAACACCTCGCGGCCGGCATCGTTCTTGATGAGGGCCAACCCCGCATCCTCGATGCGAACATGGCCGTTGACGCGCTGGCGGGCCTGCGCCTCGGTGAGGGCGGGAGCGGATAGGGTACGCGGGCGATGGTTGCGCAGGTAGCTCTCCGCGCTGTAGCCGATGACGCGCCCGCTGTCGAGGGCCACCTGGACGGCAACGGCATCGGGGTAGAGCCGGACCCCGTTTTGGGTGGCCACAAAGTTGTACATGCCGACGCCGTCGTGTTGCGAAGCCTCCACCGCTTCCATGTTCAGAAGCCCCCGCTGCTTCAAAAAGGCCGCCGCCTTTTCAAGGCCCTGGTTGAGGGTGAGCCGCGGCTTGCCGATGGGCCGGTTGTCCAGCATCCACAGCACATGGCCCCCCCGGTACGTGACGTCGAGGTTGATGTCCTGGTCCACCGCGTCACCGGGTCGGCGAACGGCTACGCTGTACGAACGGTATTCCACGCCGCTTTTGTTCTCCACCACCCGCACATCCAGGTTGGAAGCCCGCTCCATTCCCAAGAACGCCAAGGCCCGTTTTTTCGCTTCATCCGCCGTGATCGGCTGGCCCCACCGCTTGTCGAGCTCGCTTTTGTTGAATGCCCCTTCGTACGCCGCCTCGACCCCAAAATCCATTTCCCCGTACTGGCGCACCCGATCGTCCACGGTGCGCAGCCCGTCGATGATCGTGTTGTCCATCCGCTTGTCATCGGAGGCCAAGGCCAGTTCGACATCCATCCACCGAAGCTGCCGCTCCAAGATCGCCGTCTGCACCTTGTTCAGTTCACGTTGAATCTCCGTGGCTTGCTTGTACAGCACCTCAAGGGTTTTCCGCTCCTCGGGCGTAAGCGGCTCCTTCGAGAGATCGCGAATGGCCGTCTGGTGGGCAAAATTGCCGATCTTCGACAGAAAGTCTTCCGTCTTGTTAAACGGCATCAACGTCAGTGGCAGTTGCCCGACGTCCTCTTGCGCGGCATACGCCAGCCGCCATACGTTGGACAGCGTTTGCGCCACCCCGCGCCGCGAGTTGACCGCCAGGACTTTGCCCAATTCGCTGCGCAACTGGTCCATGTGGTTGTTCAGCTCGTGAAAGGCGCGCTGGTACTGGTTTTCCGTCTTGATGAGGATCGCGTTCTTTTCTTGATGCTCCTGATACCCCCAATATCCGGTTCCGATTAAGGCCAGCACCAAAACCGGAAAGAGCACGGCGGCGATGCGACGATACATGGCGTCGTCCCCCTTCGTTACGTGCAGAAGATATGTTTGCCGACCGTTCCGGGCATCCCGCACCGCAATGTGGGACGCCTTGAGGGGCGTCACGCGGTGCGTGCTGTCTAGTAGTCTGCGGTGCGGCTGGTGCGATTATGCGACAGGCCACGAAAAAAGCCGGGACGATGCGTCCCGGCGGGTTTTCCGTACATCCCGTGATGGATTTACAGTTCTTCGATGCGAATGTCGAAATCGCTGTCGTTGTCGCAAAGGCACTGGCGGAAACCGGTTTCCACCTTGCCTTCCTTCGTCATGCGCCCGCGCAAGATGAACCGTTCGCCGCAGCGACGGCAACGAATCACAACCTTGTAGCGATTCGTCTTCACCGAAGACTCCCCCCTGTCCGTCTTAGTGTTGCCACTTACCGCCGGTTTTAGAACGAGCGGTTCCGGCTTCGCTTTGGCCATCTCGACTTCCCCCTTTCCGTTGACGGGGTTTTGCGTGGTCTTGATTCTGTGCGTATGATGAAGACAGACAAAAAGGAGGCGATTCCGTTGAACCGCCCTCACGTTGTGGTCATCAACACCGGCGGAACCATCGCCATGCGCGCATCAGGCGGAAAAGGCGTGGTCCCCGCAAGCGAGCCGCCGTTTTCCGCCCTGCTTCCCCACCTCGAGCGGCACGCGCGCATCACGATGGACGACTACCTGAACGTTCCGTCGCCCCACATGACGCCGCGGCACATGTTGGCCCTCGCGCAACGGGTACAGGCGACGGTGAGGCAAAGCGACGTTCACGGCGTCGTGATCACGCACGGGACGGACACGCTAGAAGAGACCGCCTTCCTGCTTGACCTGGTGGTCAAAACGGACAAGCCCATCGTCGTGACCGGCGCCATGCGCGCCAGCGACGAACTGGGAGCCGACGGACCGGTCAACCTCCTCGCCGCCGTGCGGGTCGCGGCACACCCGGAAAGCGGGGGCAAAGGCGTGCTGGTGGTGTTCAACGACGAGATCCATGCCGCCCGTTACGTGACGAAAACGCACAGCACCAACGTGGCCACCTTTCAATCGCCCCAGCACGGCCCCATCGGCACCGTCACCCAGGCCGACATCTTCTACCACCACGCGCCACTGGTGCGGGAGCATTTCCCGGCGCAGGCCCTGGCCGAAAACGTCGCCCTCGTGAAAGCCGCCGCGGGAATGGACGACTTCTTCCTGCAGGCGTGCGCCGACCGCGGCGTCGACGGCGTGGTGATCGAAGCCCTCGGCCTCGGCAATCTGCCGCCGGCCATGGTGCCCGGCGTACGTCGGCTGCTCGCGGCGCGCATCCCGGTCGTCCTCGTCTCCCGCTGCTACAACGGCATGGTGCTGCCGGTGTACGGCTACGAAGGCGGCGGCCGCCAGCTGCACAAGCTGGGGGTCATCCTGTCTTCCGGGCGGCTGAACGGGCAAAAGGCGCGGATCAAGCTGATGGTCACCCTGTCCCTCAGCCGAGACCTGGACCAACTGCGGGAATGGTTCCGCCAATAGGGTTACGGGACGAGCCGCCCCATCCGCTTGGCCGCTTCGATGACATGCGGAGCAATCTCCTGCATCTTCTCCAGGGTGAGGCGGCTTGCGGGCCCCGAGACGGACAAGGCGGCCGCCAGGCGCCCCGATCGGCTGAAGATCGGGGCCGCCACCGCCGCCGTTCCCGCCTCCCGTTCCTCGACGCTGGTGGCGTAGCCGCGCGCGCGGATGGCCTCCAGCTGGCGCACGTAGGCGTGTTTGTCCACCTGCGGCGGCCAGTCCGGATCGGCAAGGATTTCCGCCCGGGTTTCGGGATCTGCATACGCCACCAGCACTTTGCTCGACGCGCCGACGGAAAGCGGTAGGCGCACCCCGATGGGAGCCACGCGGCGAATCGTCTGCTGGCTTTCCACGGCCTGCACGCGCACGCGGTGCTTCCCGTCGCGCACATACAAGCTGACCGTCTCGTCGAGCAGGTCGCGCAGCCGCTCCATCTCCGGGAGAAAGAGGACCGCCGGGTCATGCGGAAGCGTCAAATTTCCCGCCAGCTCCCACACGCTGTAGCCGAGGCGGTATTTCTCCGTGACGCTGTCGCGCATGACGAAGCCTTTTTCCTCCAGGGTGTTCAACAAGCGGTGAACGGTGCTCTTGTTGAGCGACACCCGTTTGGCGATCTCCGTCAGGCTCAGCTCTTTCGCTTCCGAAAACGCGAGCAGAATGTCCAGGGCCCGTTCGACCGCGCGAACGGTCAGCTTGTGCCCTTCCATGGCGATGACCCCAATCTGTGTGGAAAAATCGGAGGACCGCTGAAACGTTCCACTATATGAAACGTCCTCGGTAACCATTGTACTGGACAGGCCGTCATCCGTAAAGCGCCCGGGAAGGGTAGAAGAGCCTGCGGGAATCCAAAATAGGGATGACGTTCCGGCTTCGATGCGCTATAATGGTGTCAGGTGGAGAAACCTGGTTTCATAGAATGAAACCTCATCCGCCGCCGTACACCTTGCCACACAGGAGGGATGGTTAAAGATGGCCGCAAAGAATCCGTTCAACGTGCGGGCCACCCTGGAGGTGGGCGGCAAGCGCTACACCTACTACCGCATCCAGGGCCTCGAAGAACAGGGATACGGACCGGTTTCGCGCCTCCCCTACTCGATCAAGGTGCTCCTGGAAGGGGCGGTGCGCCAGTTTGACGGCCGGGCCATCACGGTCGACCACGTCAAACAGCTGGCCAATTGGCCGGAAGCGCACAAGAAGAAGCAGGAAGTGCCGTTTAAGCCGGCGCGCATCATCCTGCAGGACTTCACGGGGGTGCCCGCCGTCGTCGACCTGGCGGCGATGCGCAGCGCGGTCCAGAAGATGGGCGGCGACCCGAAGCGCATCAACCCGCTGGTGCCGGTGGACCTCGTCATCGACCACTCGGTGATGGTCGACACCTTCGGCACCAAGGACGCCCTCGAGCGGAACATGGAGCTGGAGTTTCAGCGCAACGAGGAGCGCTACCGCTTCCTGCGGTGGGCGCAAAAGGCCTTTGACAACTTCCGCGTCGTCCCGCCGGCGACGGGCATCGTCCACCAGGTGAACCTGGAGTACCTCGCCACCGTCGCGGCGACGAAGACGGAAAACGGCGAGACGGTCGTCTTCCCCGACTCCCTCGTCGGCACCGACTCCCACACGACGATGATCAACGGCTTGGGCGTCGTGGGCTGGGGCGTCGGCGGCATCGAGGCCGAGGCGGGCATGCTCGGGCAGCCGCTGTACTTCGTCATCCCCGAAGTGGTGGGCTTTAAGCTGACCGGCCGCCTTGCCGAAGGGGCCACAGCCACGGACCTCGCCCTCACTGTAACGCAGATGCTGCGCAAGAAGGGCGTTGTCGGCAAGTTCGTCGAGTTCTACGGTCCGGGCGTCTCGACGCTCACGCTGGCCGACCGCGCCACCGTGGCCAACATGGCGCCGGAGTACGGGGCGACGATGGGCTTCTTCCCCGTCGACGAGGAGACGCTCAACTACCTGCGCCTGACCGGCCGCAGCGAGGAGCTCGTCCAGCTCGTCGAAGCCTACTACAAGGCGCAAGGCATGTTCCGCACCGACGACGCGCCGGAGCCGATCTTCTCCGACACGATCGAGCTCGACCTGTCGACGGTGGTGCCCAGCCTGGCCGGTCCGAAGCGCCCGCAGGACCGCGTCGAGCTGACGCGGATGAAGGAAGCGTTCAACGAGGCGCTACGCGCCCCGCTGGACAAGGGCGGCTTCGGCCTGAGCGAAGAGCAGATCGCCAAAAAAGTGGAAATCACCCACCCGAGCGGCGAGAAATCGACGCTCAAGACCGGCTCGGTGGTGATCGCCGCCATCACCAGCTGCACGAACACCTCGAACCCGAGCGTGATGCTCGGCGCCGGCATCTTGGCCAAGAAGGCCGTCGAGCGCGGGCTGAAAAAGCCGCCCTACGTCAAGAGCAGCCTGACGCCGGGCTCCCGCGTCGTGACGCAGTACCTGATCAACGCCGGGCTGATGGACGCCCTTGAGGAACTGGGCTTCCACGTCGCCGGATACGGCTGCGCCACCTGTATCGGCAACAGCGGCCCGCTACCGGAGGAAGTGGCCCAGGGCATCATCGACGGCGACCTCACCGTGGCGTCAGTGCTGTCGGGGAACCGCAACTTTGAAGGGCGCATCCATCAGCTGGTGAAGGCCAATTACCTCGCCTCCCCGCCGCTCGTCATCGCCTACGCCCTGGCCGGCACGGTGGACATCGACCTGACGAAGGAGCCGATCGGGATCGGCAAGGACGGCCAGCCGGTCTACCTGAAGGACATCTGGCCGACGCCGGAAGAACTGCGTGAGGCGATGCAGAAGGCGATGGACCCCGAGCTGTTCCGGCAGCAGTACGCCAACGTGTTTACCGGAAACGAACGCTGGAACGCCATCCCGACGCCGGAAGGCCTCCTCTACGAGTTCGACCCGAACTCGACGTACATCCAGGAGCCGCCGTTCTTCGCCAATTTGACCGAGGAAGTCGGCGCCATCGAGGAGATCCGCGGGGCGCGGGCCTTGGCCCTCCTGGGCGACTCGGTGACCACCGACCACATCTCCCCCGCCGGCAGCATCAAGCCGGACAGCCCGGCCGGCAAATACCTGCTCGAGCGCGGGGTGAAGCCGGAGGACTTCAACTCCTACGGGTCCCGCCGCGGCAACCACGAGGTGATGATGCGCGGCACCTTTGCCAACATCCGCATCCGCAACGCGATGGTGCCCGGCGTGGAAGGCGGCTTCACCAAGTACCTGCCGACCGGCGAGGTGCTGCCCATCTACGACGCGGCGATGAAGTACAAGGAGGCGGGCATTCCGCTCGTCGTGTTGGCCGGCAAGGAGTACGGCACGGGCAGCTCCCGCGACTGGGCAGCCAAGGGCACCTACCTCCTCGGCGTCAAGGCCGTCATCGCCGAGAGCTTTGAGCGCATCCACCGCTCCAACCTCGTCGGCATGGGCGTACTGCCGCTGCAGTTCGCCGACGGCGCGTCGTGGAAGGCCCTCGGCATCACCGGCGAGGAAACCTTCGACATCCTCGGCCTGTCCGACGCCATCCAACCCGGCCAGCGCCTGACGGTCAAAGCGACGCGGCCCGACGGCAGCACCTTCACCTTCGACGTCATCGTCCGCCTCGACAGCGCGGTGGAGATCGACTACTACCGCAACGGCGGCATCCTGCAGACGGTGCTGCGCCAGCTCCTCCGCGACGACAAGGCCAACATGCCGGTGGCGTAACGCCGCCGCACCCACGTACCCCCGGGCGGGACCTTTCCCGCTCGGGGTTTTTCCATGCCCGCCCAAACAAAAAACGCGCTCCCCATCCGTCCCGGGACGGGGAGCGCGACTCGCCCGCTTTCCCTACACCCAGCCGCGGAAGCGCGCCGCTTCGGCCATCTTGCGCACGCCGACCATGTACGCGGCCAGGCGCATGTCCACCTTGCGCGACTGCGCCGTCTGGTACACGTTCTCGAAGGCGCGCACCATCATCTCTTCGAGCTTGCGCTCCACTTCTTCCTCGCTCCAGTAATAGCCCTGGTTGTTTTGCACCCATTCGAAATAGGACACGGTGACGCCGCCGGCGCTGGCCAGCACGTCGGGTACGAGGAGGATGCCGCGCTCGGTGAGGATCTTCGTGGCCTCATAGGTCGTCGGCCCATTGGCCGCCTCGACGATGATCTTCGCCTTGATGTTGGGCGCGTTCTCCTTGGTGATCTGGTTCGCAACCGCCGCCGGCACCAAGATGTCGCAATCGAGCTCCAGCATCTCCTTGTTCGTGATCGTGTTCTTAAATAAGGGTGTCACCGTGCCGAAGGAGTCGCGGCGGTCAAGGAGGTAATCGATGTCGAGGCCATTCGGGTCATAGAGGGCCCCGTAGGCGTCGGAAATGGCGATCACCTTGGCCCCCGCGTCGTGCATGAACTTGGCCAGGTAGCCGCCGGCGTTGCCAAAGCCCTGGACGATGACGCGCGCACCTTCCAGGTTGATGCCGCGCTTCTTCGCCGCCTCGCGGATGCAGATCGTGACGCCCTTGGCCGTGGCCGTCTCCCGGCCGCGCGACCCGCCAAGCACGAGGGGCTTGCCGGTGATGAAGGCCGGGCTGTCAAACTCGCGAATGCGGCTGTACTCGTCCATCATCCAGGCCATGATTTGCGAATTCGTGTACACGTCCGGCGCAGGGATGTCCTTCGCCGGACCGACGATCTGGCTGATGGCCCGCACATAGCCGCGGCTGAGGCGCTCGAGTTCGCGGAACGACATTTTCCGCGGGTCGCATTTGATTGCGCCTTTCCCGCCGCCATAAGGAAGATCCATAATGCCGCACTTGATGCTCATCCAGATGGAGAGCGCTTTCACTTCATCCAACGTCACATCGGGATGAAAGCGCACGCCCCCCTTGGTGGGCCCCACCGCGTCGTTGTGCTGGGCGCGGTAACCGGTAAACACCTTTACCGATCCGTCGTCCATCCGCACGGGAATGCGCACGGTGAGCACGCGGATCGGCTCCTCCAACAATTCGTACACCTGCTCGGGATACCCCAGCTTGTCCAGCGCTTCTTTGATCACGCGCTGTGTCGCGGCGAGCAGCTCCGCACCCGCCTTTTCCGCATCCCGTTCCCGTTCTGCGGTGCTTTTCTCGTTTTCTTTCGCCACGCTGTCGCCCATCGACAAACCACCTCGATACCGTTTCTCAATCGCTGTGATTCCGTTTGCCTTTTCCCTAACAAGTATACACCGGAAGGGCGGGCGGGAAAAGAGCGCGCGCTTTCCCTTACCCAGCTCGTCCCAGCAACAGGCCGAGCCACACCGCCGCCACACCGGCGACGACGCTGCCCACGGCGTAGCCGAGGACCAGCGCCGTCTGCCCGCTTTCCAGAAGACGCAGGATTTCCAGACTGAACGACGAAAAGGTCGTAAAGGAGCCCAAAAATCCGCCCACCAGCGCCGTGTACGCCGTTGGGGACAATCCGCCCCGCTCGAGCCCCACGGCATAAAGCAGGCCGATCAGGAACGACCCGACCACATTGACGAAGAACGTGGCGACAGGGAACGAACCGGGCCACCATTTGGCCGCCGCCTGCGCCAGACCGACGCGCAGGCAGGCCCCGACAATCCCGCCGACGGCCACCCATCCCCACAGGGCCATGGCCGTCACCCCTGCGGCTTGCGCAGGGCCAGCTGGATGAGGCGATCCACCATGTCCGGATACGACAGCCCGTAGGCCCGCGCCGCGTCGGGAAAGAGGCTCGTTTCCGTCATGCCGGGTAGCGTGTTCACCTCCAGCAGCACCGGATCGCCACCGTCCTTCGGCACGATGAAGTCGACGCGGGCGTAGTTTTGGCAATCGAGCAAACGGTAGGCGGCGACGGCCCACTCCCGCACCTTCCGCTCGGCCTCCGGGGCGATGCGGGCGGGGATGATGTGCTCGCTGCCCCCCGGCGTATATTTCGACTCATAATCATAGTAGAAGTTTTTGCGGGGTACAATTTCGATGACCGGCAGCGCGACGGGCGTTTCATCACCGAGAACGCCCACCGTCACCTCCACGCCGGGAACGAAAGACTCGACCAGGATGGTGTCGTCATAGCGAGCGGCTTGTTCAAGGCCCGGGCGAACCTCTTCTTCCCGCTGCGCCACCGTCAGCCCAACCGTTGACCCCTCGCGGTTGGGCTTGATCACGAGGGGCAAGCCCAGTTCGCGGACCAATTCTTCCGGCGTCACGCGATCCAGCTCCTCCCGCCGGATCACCCGGTCGGGCGCCACGCGAATGCCCGCCTGCCGTGCGAGGGTCTTGGATCGCACCTTGTCCATCGCCAGCGCGCTAGCCAGCACGCCCGAACCCACATACGGGATGCCAAGCAGATCGAGAAGGCCTTGCAGCCGCCCGTCCTCGCCATAGCGGCCGTGAAGGGCGATGTACACCACATCAGCCTGAAGCTGAACCAGCTGGGCTAGGCATTCGCGCGTGGGCCGAAAGTCAATCCCGATCACCTCATAGCCCTTGGCCCGCAGCGCGTTCATGATGCCACGCCCCGTGCGCAGCGAAACCTCCCGTTCGCTTGAGTCGCCGCCGTACAGCACGACAACGCGTACCGCCACGCTCCGATCACTCCTTGTCTCTTTCTGCACGTGAGAATGTGCCGTCGGTTTCTCCCCCATTATATACACGTCTTGCCCGTTCGGGTTGCGCATGCGACGAAGCCGAAGCGAAAGGAGCCAAAAAGGTGGAAAAACGGCTGCTTCTCGTTTTCGCCCATCCGGACGACGAAAGCTTCACCGTCGGCGCCGTTGTGGCGCGCTATGTGCGCGAAGAGGGGTGCCGCGTACACCTTCTCCTGGCCACGCGCGGCGAAGCAGGCAAGCCCGGAAATCCGCCGGTTTGCTCACCGGTGATGTTGGCCATTCAGCGGGAGCGGGAGGCGCGCACTGCCTGTCGGATCTTGGGGATCGAACGCGTCACCTTCCTCGGCTTTCGCGACGGGCATCTGGCCGACGTGCCGCGGCACCACCTCGCCATCCCCATCGCCGCCTATCTGCGCACCTTCCGCCCCCAGGTCGTCGTCACCTTTCCGCCCCACGGCATCTCGGGGCATCCGGACCACCGCGCCATCCAGCAAGCCACCTATGCCGCCGTCACGGCGCCGGGCCTCCCCGACGAGGTGGCACGGCTGTACTACGTGACGCTGCCGGCTTCCGCTGCAGAAGCGTCACGCCGGCGCGTCTTCACCGATCCGGACGAAGCCCTCGCCGCCACCGTAAGCGGCGAGGGCTACGCCCACGTTGCCGCCGCCGCTCTCGCCGCGCACCGGTCGCAACACCTGTCCGTCGAGGCGGTGTTTCCCGGAGCCACGCGCGGCGACGCGACGCATGTGCGCACGAAAAGCCACTTCCTGCTCGCCTGGGCGCGCGTTCCCCAGCCGGCCCCCCCACGTTGGCGACCTGTTCGCCGGCCTGTAAGCGGGGAGCAGCCCTGCGTCTGGCCACGGTCATGCCCCAAAGTATCGCCACAGCGTTTCGATCGCCCCATCGGCGGCAATCGGTGACCCGTATTCTTCCAACATCGCCATCGTCACGGCGTAAGGCTCCCCGTGCTCCGAAAGGATGGCGATGAGGGCATCGTAATCGGCTGGATCCAATGCCAAGGGGGGGAGCGACAGCACGTACCGCTGACGGTAGTAATGCAGCTTTCCGCCGGAGTCCACGTACCGCCGAATGCGTCGGATCGCCTCGATCACCTGGTCCACGTCGGGAAAGGCGAAGACAATCGTGTCGCTTTCCTCCAGCGTCACGTGCATTTCGTACCCCTCGTCGTCGTACGCGTTGTCGCTCTTGCCGCGCGTGACGATCACCACCATCCCCTGAGCGGGAAGGGCAAAAACTTCAACGGCCACCGGGCCGGTCACTTCGAATCCCAATTCCAGGTAGGCCTGTTCCATCATCTCCTGGAAAAGGTCGTGCACCTTGGGGATGTCCCGCCACATGTCCTCCTTGGCGATCCCGCGTTCGGTCAAGTCGTCAAACGTGAGGAAAAAGCGAACCTTGTCCGGGCTCAGCCGCTCGATGCGCATGGCCAACCCCCCTGTCGTTCCCCTGCTACAGGATATGATGAGGAAAATCGAAAGGTTCGTAGAGGCTTATTATCCCATTGTCCGTGCAAAAAGCGCACCCCTCAACGGGGGTGCGCTTTAAGCTCACATTGGCCGGGCCTCGGGGGCGTAATTCCGAAAGGCTTGGGCCCATTGCGCCATCTCCTGTTCCACCGAACCCGCGTTTGATTCGGCAGCGGGCGGCACGGTCCGCTCCTCGGAAATGCCGCCGGAGTGGGCCGCAGCGGCAAACGCATCCTCCTCGCGCGATGGCGGAGGGCCTTCGCTGCGCGCGTCCAGTCCCTTGGTACGGTTCAGCATCTGGCTGATGGCCAACCCGGAGACCAGGCCAAGCGCGCTCCCGACGACAAAGGGCATCCAACTGTTGCGCACGGGCGTTCCTCCTTTTCCCTAGACCCTCGTAACAGCATCGTCTGCTGGTAGGTACAATACCCGTACGCGCGGCTCGTTATGCGGACAACGGTCGCCGGGGCTACGCGTAAGGCGCTAGCGCAGGGGCGGTCCCCCGCGGCGAAGGGCGTCCTCCAGGCGCTTCCGCTGGCGAAAGAGCGCCACCGAGCGGTAGAGTTGGCCGCAGACGAAGGTGCTCCAGACGACGGTCATCACGGTTTCCATGCGTTGGAACTGAACGGCCAGCACAAAGCAGGCAAATCCGGCGAGCAGGAGCACGGTCAGGCGATGGCCGAGGTCGCCTGTCCGCCGCACGGCCCACAGCATGCGCAGTGCCCGGAAAATGGCGTAGGCCGCCAGCGCGGCAATGGCCACGCCCAGGAAGAGCTCCGTGGGGTTGACCAGCCACGCGCCCAGCCAGTCTTCCGCCGTTGCCGCCGGCACGGCTGGCCCGCCGGCGTCAAATAACGCGGCAGCCAGGCGCCCCAAAAGCCAGCCGACCATGATGAGGAGAAACGATCGCCCGTACATGCGGCCTCCTCCCCTTGCCCGGCACGGGTCGAGCCGACCCGCCGGTGCACTGTGCGCCCTGCGCGCTCCTGTTTTACGTTATGCGCGCGCGGCGCAAACCCGTCATCCCAACGGGAGGCGCTGGCAGGAAAAAGGGGCAGCAGCGCCAGGCCTTCGCCGATTAGATGCCGAACGAGACGTACTTCGTCTCCAGGAAGGCGTCGATGCCCTCGCGTCCGCCCTCGCGCCCCATGCCAGATTCCTTCCAGCCGCCAAAGGGGGCTTGCGCCACCGACGGAACGGGATCGTTTACCCCGACAATGCCGTACTCGAGCTGCTCGGCGACGCGCATGGCGCGCGACAAGCCCTGCGTGTACACGTAGGCAGCCAGGCCGTAGCGGGAGCGGTTGGCCTTGGCGATCGCGTCGGCTTCGTCGTCAAACACCGCCACCGGCGCGACCGGACCAAAGGTCTCCTCCTGCCAGACGGCCATCGTTTCGTTGACGTTCGCCAGCACCGTGGGCGCGACAAAATGCCCGCGCCCGTAAGCCCCCTCGGTCAGTCGATATCCGCCCACGAGCACCTCCGCGCCCTTTGCCCGGGCGTCGGCCACCTGGCCCAGCACCTTTTCCACCGCCGCCTCGTCGACGAGCGGCCCAATGTCGACGCCGTCTTCCAACCCGTGGCCCACCTTGAGCGCGCGCACGGCGTCAACAAAGCGCGCGACAAAGGCGTCGTAGACGCTGCGCTGGACAAGGATGCGGTTGGCGCAGATGCACGTCTGCCCCGCGTTGCGGAACTTGCTCGCCACCACGCCCTTGACTGCCGCGTCCAGATCGGCGTCGTCAAAAATGAGGAACGGGGCATGGCCGCCCAGCTCCAGCGAGATGCGCTTGACGTGCGCCGCCGCCTCGCGCATCAGGTACTTGCCCACCTCGGTCGACCCGGTAAAGGTGATTTTGCGCACGCGCGGATCGTCCAGCAGCACGCGGCCGATGCGCTTCGGCTCCCCGGTCACCACGTTGACCACGCCGGCGGGCAAGCCCGCCTCCTCCAGCAGTCGGGCCAACGCCAGCGCCGTCAGCGGCGTCTGCTCGGCCGGTTTCAGCACCACCGTGCACCCGGCGGCGAGGGCCGGGGCCACCTTGCGCGTCACCATGGCCGCCGGGAAATTCCACGGCGTGATGGCCGCCACCACGCCAACCGGCTGGCGCAGCACCTGGATGCGCTTCGTCGGCGACGAGGCCGGCACCGTGTACCCGTACACGCGGTTGGCTTCCTCGGCGTACCACAGGACGAATTGGGCGGCGTACGCGATCTCCCCGCGCGCCTCGGCAAGGGGCTTGCCCTGTTCGCGCGTCAGGAGGCGGGCGAGGTCCTCTTGGTGGTCGAGAATGCGCCGGTACCACGCATACAGCACGTCAGACCGCTTGCGCGCGGGAAGGCCAGCCCATTCGGGGAACGCCTGGTGGGCCGCCTCCACGGCCCGCCGCACGTCGGCTTCGGTCGCATCGGGAACCTCCCCCACGACCTCGCCCGTCGCCGGATCGGTCACCGCAAAGGTGCGACCGTCTTCGCTCGCACACCAGGAACCGGCAACCCACATCTTCTCCTTGCGCATCGTCCCCACTCCTTTCGCTGCGATATGGCGATGCACCGCGCGCGCCGCACCGGAAAGCCGCGCGTTTCGCCCCGGTGTTTCCGGTTTCCCAAGCGGCGCCTTCGGCCGGTGGGGCCTCACGTCGCCGTCGGCTCCACCGGGAGCAGCTGTGCCAGGCGCTGTCGCCATCCCAGCGGTTCCGCCGCCTCGGCCCACGCCATCGCGCCGGAGGCATCGGCGTAGGCCGTCCACTCCACGCCACACGCCCAACAGCACGATGCCGGCTTGGGGCCGCTCGGCGAACCGAAATAGCGGTCCAGCGCCGCGCGCCGACAGCCTTCTCCCTCCGCCCACGCCGCCAGGGCACCGAGGCGCCGCAAGCGATCCGCCTTGCGTGCCTGCAGTCGCTCGGCCACCTGCGCCGCGAGCTCCGCCACATCGGCGCGGGAATCCTGCCACGTCCAGGCGCCGGTGGCGGGATCGTACGCCACCGCGCCCGCCAGCTCCAGCTGGGCCACCACGGCAGGCAGATGGCGCGCCGCCGGATCGTCGGCGGTTTCCTCCAGGCGTGCCGCGCCTCTCCCCCGCTCGCGCAGGCGCGCCAGGAGCGGGACGAGGGCGGCTTCGGGTGGATACTCGCGGGCGAGGAGCCGCTGCTGCAACGCCAGGTCGGCGCGGTCGTACAGCAGGCAGGCGTAGGCCGGGGCACCGTCGCGCCCGGCCCGCCCCGCTTCCTGCACGTAGGCCTCCAGCGATGCCGGGGCGTGGGCGTGCAGTACGAAGCGCACATCGGGCTTGTCGATGCCCATGCCAAAGGCGTTGGTGGCAAAGACGACAAACAGCTCTCCGGCGCGAAACTGTTCCAAAATGCGCGCCCGCTCGTCGGCCGGCATGCCGCCGTGGAAATACTCCGCCGGACGCCCGTCGCGGCAAGAAAACCAAGCGCAAAAGGCTTCGGCCGCCTCGCGCGTCGCCACATAGACGATGCCGGGCCCGGCCAGGCGCAAAAGCCGCTCCGCCAACACGGCCTGCTTCTCGGCTTCGCCATTCACCCACACGCGGTCGAAGGCCAGGTTGTCGCGGTTGACCGGCAGGACGACGCGCACGGGGTCGCGCATCTTGAGCGCAGTGACAATGTCCTTTTGCACAGGCGGCGGGGCGGTGGCCGTCAGGGCCAGCGTCGGAGGACGCCCCAGCCCGTGAACCACCTGCCCGAGCCGCAGGTAGTCGGGACGGAATTCGTGGCCCCATTGGGAAATGCAGTGGGCCTCGTCGACAACGAAGAGGGAAACCCCCACGCGCGCCAAGCGGCGCACGAAGGCGGGCTGGGCCAGCCGCTCCGGCGACACGTAGACCAGCCGATACGCGCCGGCACAAAGCCGATCCTCCCGCCTTCGACGTTCATCGGGATCCAGCCCGCTGTGCAGCGCCGTCACGCCGCGAAACCCCCGCGCGTGCAGGGCGGCAACCTGGTCCTCCATCAACGCGATGAGGGGCGAGACGACGACGCACACGCCGGAAAGCAGCAGCGCCGGTAACTGGTAGCAGAGGGACTTCCCGCTGCCCGTGGCCAGCACGCCCAGGGCATCACGGCCGGAGAGGACCGCTTCGATGAGTTCGGCCTGCCCCGGGCGAAAGGTGCGGAAGCCGAAATGGCGCTCCATCGCGGCGAGCAGAGCGGCCCGGTCAACCCGTCGGCGCGTCACTTCCATATTCCCCCATTCCGGTGCACGGCGGACGGGTGAGCGCCAAGCGGATGGCAAAATAGGACACGGCGCCGCCGAGGGCATCGCGAATCGCGCGCAGCCGAACCGTGCCGAGCCGGCGCCGCGCCGCCCACACCGCCTCGTGCGTGGTGCGATCGAGAAACCGAAAGACGTCAAAGGCCGGATCGCGCAGGGCGATCTCGACGACATGGTCTTCCACCGTCGCCAGGCGCAGGCCCCGGCGGCGGGCCACCTCCGCCGGGGCAACGCCGCGCAGCAGGAGGGCGCGCGTCGCTTCCGCCGACGCGGAAAGCCCTTCACATGGCCGCGGCTCGGCCATGGCATGCAGCAGGGGAAAGCGCTCCGGCTCCTCCAGCGCCGCCTCCTGCACGCGGGCCACCGCCACCCGCAGCGCCGCCCGCACGAGCACCGGCGCGCTTCCGGTGCGCGCGGCCAGCTGCTGCGCCGTCGCGCCCCTCAGGCCAAAGCCGGCAAAGGAGGCCACGAGCAGATCGGCATAGGGGGGCGGCAGGCGTTCGAGGGCCTGTTCCAGCTCGGCGCGGAGCTGCGCGGCGGTGGCTTTCGCCGGTCGCTTGGCCAAGAGCGCCCGCACCCAAGCCTGGGCGTCGGGGGTACGGACAATCGGACGAAAGGCGGTTTGTCCCCGTACCAGGTGGGACAGCGTCTGCACCGTGAGCACCAGCCGCGGGTAGAGCACGCGCCACGCGCGGCCGTCGCGGAGCCCGTCCCACGTCGCGAGCACCGCGTCGACGGCCGCGCCGCTGGGGTCTTCCCGCAAGGCGCGTTCCCCCGCCGCCGTAACCCTCACGAACCGGCGGCCGTCCGACCATTCATGCGCCTCGGCCACGTAGCCCCACGCCTGAAGCTCCTCGAGCCGGCGCCGCACCGCCTCCCGCTCCGATCTGTCCACGACGGCATAATAGCGGCGCAGGCCATACCAGCACACGTCCTGGATGGTTTGGATGCCGCCATGCCCGGCCAGCACGCGCCAGATCGCCGCTTGTGTCCGTTCCCCCGCCATCGCCGACGCCACGCGCAGCACAAGCCCGTGCAGGGGATCGAGACGTGTTCGGGCAGCCATCCCCCTCCTTCTCCTCCTCGCCCCATCTTCGCCCCCATTGTATCACATATTGCCTGCCGCGCCGCTGTCCTGCCGCCGCTGCATGATTCTCCCGGCAAACGGGAATCAGAAAAACAAGGAGCCGGTGGGAGGTTGCGGGCCATGTGGAAAGGAAAACGAAAGCAGAAAAAGCAGGCGCTTACCGATCGTCCCGAACTGCGCGCCTACTTCGACCAAAAAATTGAGGCCCGCGCCGAAGACACCCCCATCCACACACGCGTCGACGAAAACGTCTCGCGCATCCAGGACTGGCTGGGGCATCCGCCCGATCTCCTGGTGCGCCAACTGCACATCCGCGGGAAAACGCCGGCCGCCATCGTCTACTTTGACGTGCTGGTGGACACGCGCCACCTCAACGAACACATTCTCAACCCGCTGCTGACCGGAGAGGAGGACGGCAACGCGCCGTACGTGGGCTTACCCAAGCTGTGGGACGTGCTGCAGGTGGGGAGCCTCCGCGAGGTGGAACGGATGGCCGACGCGCTGCGCGCCCTCCTGTCGGGATGCGCGCTTCTGTTCGTGCAGGGCGCAAGTCGCGCCGTGGCCATCGACATCAAGGGATGGGAGATGCGTTCGGTTGACGAGCCGCGCGCGGAGTCGGTGGTGCGTGGTCCGCGGGAAGCGCTCATGGAAAACGCGCACGTCAACCTGGGCCTCCTGCGCGCCCGCATGCGCGATCCCGATCTGCGCGTGGAGCGGCGGGTGTTCGGACAGCGCACGCAGACCGACGTCTACATCCTGTACATCGACGGCATCGTCAACACCAAGGCGCTGGCCGAACTGAAACGCCGCCTCGACAACATCCGCATCGACGGCATGCTCGATTCGGGCTACCTTGAGGAGCTGATCGAGGACTCCAGCTGGTCGCCGTTCCCGCAGGTCCAAGCCACCGAGCGGCCGGATAAGGTGGCCGCCCACCTGCTTGAAGGGAAGATTGCCATTTTGGTCAACGGCTCGCCGCTTGCGCTCATCGTGCCCGCGGTGTTCCACCAGTTTTACCACGCGGCGGAAGACTACTACGAGCGGGCGCTCATCGCCTCGCTGGTGCGCATCATCCGCCTGTTTAGCCTGATCATTTCCCTGCTTCTTCCGTCCCTGTACATCGCCTTCGTCTCCTTTCACCCGGAGATGCTCCCCACCGAGCTGGCCATCGCCATGGCGGCCGGGCGCGCCACAGTGCCGTTTCCTTCGATCATCGAGGCCCTGATTATGGAAGTCATGATCGAGATCCTCCGCGAGGCCAGCGTGCGCCTGCCGGGCCCCATCGGGCCGACCATCGGGATTGTCGGCGGTTTGGTCATCGGGGAGTCGGCGGTGCGCGCCGGTCTGGTTAGCCCGCTGATGGTGATCATCGTCGCCGTCACGACGATCGGGTCCTTTGCCATTCCCAGCTACAGCGCGGCCATCCCGCTGCGCATGCTGCGGTTCCCCCTCATGTTCATTTCCGCCAGCTTCGGCCTGTACGGGCTGATGATCGGCGTGCTGCTCATCCTGCTGCACCTGTCGACGCTCAAATCCTTCGGCGTTCCGTATCTGGCGCCGCTCACCCCGTTCCGCCCTACCGATTCCAAGGACGTGCTCCTGCGCTTCCCGTGGACGTGGTTGCGCACGAGGCCGCAGATGTTCCGGCCCCGCCAAGACATTCGCAACGCCACCCCCAACCGCCAGCCGTCGGACGAGGAGGGCAGCCCGGCATGAAAACCCTCGCCCCTTCCGCAAAGGCCCATGCCCTCCCGCCCTTGCTCACGAGCGGCCAGCTGTTCGCCCTCATCGTCCAAACGATCATTGGGGTCGGCGTCCTTACCCTGCCGCGCGAGGTGGCCGCCGCCACGCGCACCGACGGGTATACCCCCCTGCTCCTCTGCGCGCTGCTCAATTGGATTCCGCTGCATCTGTGGCTCACGCTGTATCGGCGCTTTCCGCACCAGTCCTTTTACGGGGTGGTGGTGCAATCGGCTCCCCTTCGGCGGCCCCTCTTCCTTCGCGCCTACACCCTGACCGTGTACCTGCCGCTCGCCGCGCTGCTGGTCGTGGTCACGGGCATCGTGACGCGGCTCTTTGCCGACGTGGTCAACGCGGCCATTTTGCCCAACACGCCCAAGGCGGTGGTGGTGCTGCTTCTCCTTGTGCCCTGCGCGCTGTTCAGCCTGATGGCCGTCGACGCCCAGGGGCGGGTCAACGAGCTGTTGCTCCCCTTGGTTGTCGCCAATTTTCTGGGCGGCGTTTTCCTGTCCATGACGCGGGGAGACGTCTACAACCTGCTCCCCCTGTTTCCGTACGATTGGGCCGATTTGGGGAAGGGGATGCTGGCGGCCTTGTTCGCGTTCCAGGGGGCCATCGTGCTGAGCGCCTACGGCGGATACATTGCACAACCCCGGAACCTTCTCGGGCCAAGCGTATGGGGTATGGCGCTCCCCACGGTCCTGTATGTGCTGATCACCACCGTGGCCATTGCCGTCTTCGGCCATGAAGAGCTGAGGCGGATCACCTGGCCGACTTTTGAGCTGGCCCGGATCACGACCTTCCCGGGGTTGGTGCTGGAACGGCTGGAATCGGTCTTTCTGGCCGCGTGGGTGGCCGTCGTCTTCACCACCGCCGCCAACAATTTTGGCGCCTACGTGCAGCTGGCCACCTGGTTTGCCCCCGGCATCTTTGGGCACGCCGTGGGGGCCGCGGCCACGATCTTTGTCCTGGCCGCTGGCGTGGCCCTGTACCCGCCATCGCCCGTCGAGGTGGCCGCATGGGGCCGCTGGAGCGCCTACGCCACCTTCTTCCTCACCCTCGCCTATCCCGTCGCCCTGCACGTGCTGGCCACCCTCGTTCGGCGCGGGCAGCGAGAGGCGGCGTTTCGCCAATCCACACTGTGATGGAGATGGTGGCCATCATGCGCGAACCCGGATGGATGGTCCTGTGGTTGATCGGAACTGCCGGCAGTCTTACCGCGGCTCTTTTGCTCGTACTCGTTTCCCGTTGGTGGAGCCGGCGCTTCCTGCGCCGGGCGTTCACCCGCCTGTTGCGTGACCCCTACATGGAAAACATCTGGGAACTGGCGTCGGGCATCATGCGGCACACCCCCCAGGTGGCCGTGGAAAACAGCCTCCGCGCCGAAGCAGGGGGAATCATCAAACGCCCGTTCGGATCGCCCCGGCGCTTCCTCCACTTTGATCATCTCGTCTTTTCCCCTGCGCAGCTGGTGCGCCGGCCCACCCCCGAGGACGAACGGGTGGACCTTGCGGTGACCATCGGGCCCTGCGCCCGGCGACCGCTTCGCGTCGACATCCCGATCCTTGTTTCTGCGCTGGGCTACGGCGTAGGCCTCAGCGCGCCGGTGAAAATCGCCATCGCCAGGGGCGCCGCAGCTGTCGGCACGGCCACCAACAGCGGGGAAGGGCCCTTGCTGCCGGAAGAACGGCAGGCGGCAAGGCACTTGATTCTGCAGTTCCACCGCGGAAAATGGGACAAAGACCCCGACACCCTGCGCCAGGCGGACGCCATCGAAATATGGGTGGGCCAGGGCGCCAGCGCCGGCGTCGAAAGCCGTACCGAGGCGGCGCTGCTTCCCGAACGGGCCAAGGCCCTGATGGGGCTCAGGCCCGGCGAGGACGCCGTTCTCCCGGCCCGCATGCCGGGCATCCGAACGAAAGGCGATTGGCGGCGGCTGGTGGACGACCTGAAGGCCGCCACCGGCGGCGTGCCCATCGGCATGAAACTGGTTCCTTCGGGGATGCTGGAGGCGGACCTGGACATCGCCCTGGAAGCCGGCGTCGACTTCATCACCCTCGATGGGGCGCAAGCGGGGACCAAGGGATCGGCGCCGATCCTCCAAGACGACTTTGGTCTGCCCACCCTGTTCGGTTTGTGCCGGGCCGTCCGCCACCTGGAACGCCGCGGCGTCTCCGGCACCGTTTCCTTGCTCATCGCCGGCGGGCTGAAGACGCCCGGCGAATGCCTGAAGGCGATCGCCCTCGGCGCCGACGCCGTCTACCTGGGCAGCACGGTTCTGTTTGCCGCGGCCCATAACCAAATCGCCAAAACCCTCCCCTGGGAACCGCCGACGGAACTCGTTTTTGCCTGGGGAAAACTGGCACACCGCTTCGACCCCGAACAGGGCGCGCGGCACGTGGCGCAGTTTTTGCGCGCCTACGCAGCGGAAATCGAGGTCGGCATCCGCGCCCTCGGCAAGCGCGCCATTGGGGAAGTCGGCCGCGAGGACCTAGTGGCCCTCGAGCCGTGGACGGCACAGGTGACGGGCATTCCCCTTGCCGATGGCTCCCCAACGGCTTCGCCTTGGCTGCCCGATCCCGACGGAAACCCCAAGCCGCCGTCACGGCTGAAAAGCCTTGTCCGTGACGGGCTCAAACGCTGGCTTTCCTGATGCCATGCCCATCCCATGAAGGTGGTCGCCGTGCTCTCTCCCGTGCTCACAACGGCACAACTGGTCTACCTCATCGCCCACACGCTGATCGGCATAGGCGTGCTCACGCTGCCGCGGGACATTTCCGAAGGAACGCGGGGCAGCGGGTATGTCGCCATTCCCCTCGCCGCCCTGCTCAACTTCGTTCCCATCTGGCTGTGGCTGCGGCTGTTTCAGCGATTCCCCAATCGTTCGTTTTTCTGGATTGTCGATCAGACCCTTCCTCTCCAACATCCCCTGCTGAAAACGGCATACCGCGTGCTGTGGTGGCTGCCGCTCATGGGGGCCCACCTCTTCATCCAAGCCATCATGGCGCGCATCTTCGCCGACGTGGTCTCCGCCACCGCCTTGCCCAACACCCCCGTAGCCGTCGTCGTGTTCATGATGCTGCTCACCAGCACGCTGTTTGGCCTCATGGACGTCGACGCGCAGATGCGCGTCAACGAAATCCTCTTTCCCATCCTCATCTTCCCGCTGGTCGTGATTGGCGTGTTGGCCCTGAGCCGGGCCGAGACGTACAACCTGGTCCATCCGCTCTACGAGCTCACGCCCGAGCATTTGCTCAAGGGAACGGTGGCGGCAACCTTCGCGTACCAAGGATACCAAATTCTGTCTGTTTATGGAGGTTTTCTGCAAAATCCCCACCGCAGCACGGGCGCCGCGGTGGCCGGCATCGGCGTGCCGACCCTCCTGTATCTGATGGTGACGATGATCGCCATCGCCGTGTTCGGCTTCGAGGAACTGGTAAGCATCACCTGGCCCACCTTTGAACTCGTTCGCGTCACCACGTTCCCCGGCCTTTTGCTCGAACGGCTCGAAAGCGCCTTTTTGACCGTGTGGGTGGTGGCCGTGTTTACCACGATGGCCAACACGACCGGGGCCCACGTGCTCCTCAACCAGTGGCTTTTCTCCCTGAAGAAAAAGGGAAAGATCCTCATGGGCCTCGCCATCTTCGTGTCCACCCTGGTCCTGGCACTGTGGCCGCGCGATTTCCTCATGGTCGATCGTTGGAGCAAGGCCATCGGCTACTACGCGTTCGGCGTCTCCGTCGCCTATCCCCTGCTCTTGCTCGTGCTCGCGCGCCGCGTGCCCGCGCGCGCAGCAAGTGCGGCGGACGGGCCGCCATCGGGCACACCCAACCCGACCGACGCGAAGGGAGGCCAACCGACGTGACGCGCATCGGCAAACCGGCCGTTCTGCTCGCCACAGCCCTCCTCCTTCTCGTGGCCACCGGTTGCTGGGACCGCAAAGAGATCGAGGAGCGCACCTCCGTCGTCGCCATCGCCCTCGATAAGCATCCGGCCGGCATCCGTGTCTCCGTGCAGGTGCCCATTCCGGTGAAAATCATCGGCGGCGCAAGCGGCGGAGGCGGCGGTGGCCAGACCGGCGTGCAAAACGTGCACACCTTCAGCACATCGGCGCGGAACATCACCGAAGCGCTGATGCGCATTCAGAACGCGTCCAACCAGCGCCTGTTTTTGGGACAGGCGCGCCTCCTCATCATCAGCGAAGACGTGGCCAAAGCCGGTCTGCGCGATGAGCTCGACGCGCTGCGTCGCCATCCAGAGATTCGCCGCAACATCTGGTTGTTGGTGGTTCCGGGAGAAGCACACCGGTTACTGGAATTTTCACCCAATCTCGAGCAGATCCCGGCCGACTACCTGATCAACATCGTCCGCTCCGGCACGGAAGAGGAACGGATTCCCAACATCACCCTGGGGCAATTTTTGATCAACCTGTCGAACACCTCCCGGCAACCGGTGGCCAACGTCTTGGAGGCCCGTCGGGCAACGGCCCAGTGGAAGGGCGTGGCCCTGTTCCGCAACGACCGGCTGGTCGGCCACTTTTCGCCCGGCGAAACGTGGGTGTTCATGCAGCTGACCCAGGCCAAACATGGGGGAACCATCACGTGTTCTTGCCCGGCCGGCGACAGCGGCTCGTTCACCTTCACCCCGCGGCAATCCGACCTGAAACGCCGCGCGCGGATGGAAAACAGCGCCCTCTCCCTGCACCTCGAGGTGACGCTTGACGGGGTCGTCAACGAGAAAAACTGCCGCATGCCCCTCGATACCCCAGAACACCTGCGAGCCTACGAGCAACAGGTGGAACGCGAGTTGGAAAGAACCGCCCGCTCGATCATCCGCTACGCCCAGCAGCGGAAAACCGACGTGTTCGACCTGGGGTTCTACCTGCGCGCCATGCATCCTAATATCTGGAAAATCCAACAGAAGCATTGGGACGAGAAGGGTTTTCCCGCCGCTCACGTGACGGTTCGCTACCACGTCCGTATCACGCAACGGGGCTTTGAGGTGAAATGAACACGGACAAGCCTTTTCTTTCCCTTCTGAACTTGCTAAACTGAGGGTGATGCGCGGATGCAAGAAAAAGGCAGCAAAGGAGGAGGAACATGGCCACGGAAAACCGCATCGTCGACGCCTTCATCGAAATTCCGGCCGGCAGCCAAAACAAGTACGAATACGACAAGGAAGCGGGGGTCTTCCGCCTCGATCGCGTGCTGTACTCCCCGATGCACTATCCGGCCGATTACGGGTACCTGAAGGGGACGCTGGCCCTTGACGGCGACCCGCTCGACATCCTCGTGCTCACCACCTTCCCCACGTTCCCGGGCTGCGTCATCACCGCGCGCGTCATCGGGTACCTGGAGATGAGCGACGACAAAGGGCAGGACGAGAAGCTCCTCGGCGTGCCCGTTCACGATCCGCGGTGGGACCATGTGAAGGACATCGCGGATGTCTCCCCGCACATCCTCAAGGAAATTGCCCACTTCTTTGAGCGGTACAAGGACCTGGAGAAGAAAGAGACGAAGATCATCGGCTGGAAAGGCGCCGAAGCGGCAGCCAAGCTGATTGACGAGTGCGTGGCGCGCTACAACGCGCAGAAGTAACCCCATGGGGCAACGCGTCGGGAGAAACCCGGCGCGTTTTTCGCGTCAAGAACCTCGCCGACGAGGAGCGCATACCGTAGGGGTAAACGGCGACAATCGCCTAAGAAGGAATGAGCGTCATGGGCAGCCATTCATGCCCCGACCGATGCCCTCTATGCGCTGCGGGAACAAACGATCCACGTCGTCAATGAACTGATCCGGTTCACCGTTCTCGGGTTGCCCGACGGCAACCGGCGCGCCGAAACCCTGCCGCGGCTGTTGTACGGCAGGGTTCCCCCCGCCACCTTGCACACCGTGGCCATGGAGGAAATTCTCTTTTTCACGCGCACCCACGCCGAACACGCCGGCCACCTGGCCCTCACCTTCCGGCCCGAGGTGCAGGACGCCTATCGCCGCGATGCCCTGGCCTTTGAAAAAGCCTTCGAAGAACTGCGCTGTACTATTTGGACATCTTGCATCGCCTCGAACCCTTATTGGCAACGGAACGGCACTCGTGAGGTGGCCTCGGCCACCTTTTTTCACGACAGCGGACCGAGAAGCGGGTCGCTGGGAATTCGGCGTGATTTCGGAAATCATAGCGCTTTCATGGTCGGGCGCCGGCCAAACCCGCAGCAAAAACGTGGTATCCCCGAACATTCTCCAGTCAATACCTTGCATTGTTCCCGTTTTCCCTATTGACGTCTTGTCAGGACCATGCTACAGTTAACAACAAACCCACGCGTTGACAGGGTTCATACCCGCCATCGACGATGACGGAGACGGACCGGCTGCGGGGACTGCAGAGAGCCGGTGGTCGCTGCGAACCGGTGTCCCGGCGCCGACGTCCAGCCCTCCCGAGTCGGCAGGCTGAACGCCGCCGGCCAGTAGGCCTGTCCGGTTGTGCCGTTATCCACGGGGTCTTGGACCCGCTGAGGCCGTCTTCCGCGAGGGGACGGCGAAGGAGGGTGGCACCGCGAGGAATGCGCCTCTCGCCCCTCACACGGGCTGTCGTGTGGGGTGCGGAGGCGCTTGTTGTTTTCAACGCCCAGAAACCCAAAGGAGGCACGGCTCATGGATTCCATCCACCTGCGCATCCCCGGCCCGACGCCGATCCCGCCGCGCATCCAGCAGGCGATGCTTGCGCCGATGATCGGGCACCGCAGCGGCGAGTTCAAGCGGCTGTACGCGGAGGTGACCGCGCAGCTTCCCCCGCTCTTCGGCACGCGCCAGCGCGTGCTCGTGCTGACCGCCAGCGGCACGGCGGCCCTTGAGGCAGCGGCGGTCAACGCCGTGGCGCCGGGCGAAGAGGTCATCGTCGTGGTCACCGGCGCGTTTGGCGACCGCTTTGCCGCCATCTGCGAGCGGTACGGCCTCATCACCCGCCGCCTGGAGGTGGCGTGGGGCGAAGCCGCCGATCCCGACCGGCTGCGCGCCTTTTTGCGCCAGCACCCGAAGGCGAAGGCGGTGTTCCTCACCTACTGCGAGACGTCGACCGGCGTGCTCAACCCCGTGGCCGAGCTGGCCCGCGTCGTGCGCGAGGAGAGCGAAGCCCTCGTCATCGTCGACGGGGTAAGCGCCATCGGCGGCGCGCCTTGCGAGATGGACAGCTGGGGGCTCGACATCGTCGTCACCGGTTCGCAGAAGGCGCTGATGCTCCCGCCGGGACTGGCCCTCGTCGCCGTAAGCGAGCGGGCCTGGCAGGCCATTGAGGCCAACCCCGCGCCGCGCTTCTACCTCGACCTCCTCGCCTACCGCAAGGCGGCGGAGGAAGCCTCAAGCCCGTATACGCCGGCCGTTTCCCTCTTCTTCGGGCTGCGCGAAGCGCTGGCGATGATCGAAGAGGAGACGCTTGATGCGGCAGTTGCCCGCCATGCGCTCCTCCGTGACATGACGCGCGCGGCGATCAAGGCACTGGGCCTTCCCCTCCTTGCCGACGACGCGGCGGCATCGCCCACGGTGACCGCCGTCGGCCCCTTCGACGGCAGCGTCCTTGACCCGGAAGCGCTGCGCGCGTGCCTGCGGAAGCGCCACGGCCTCGTCCTCGCCGGCGGGCAAAAGAAGCTGAAGGGGCGCATCTTCCGCATCGGCCACATGGGCTGGTGCGCGCCCTTCGACATCCTCGCCGTCATCGCCGCACTGGAGACCGGACTGGCCGAACTCGGCTACCCCGTCGCCCTTGGCAAAGGGGTGCAAGCTGCCCAGGAGGTGTACGTGCGCCATGTATCGCGTGCTCATCACGGATCCGCTGTCTGACCAGGGGATCAAGCCGCTGATCGAAGCCGACGACATCGAGGTGGACCAGCGCCTTGGGCTGACGGAAGCGGAACTCATCCGCATCATCCCCGAATACGACGCCCTGCTCGTCCGCAGCCAGACAAAGGTGACCGCCGCCGTCATCGAAGCGGCAGACAAGCTCAAGGTGATCGGACGCGCCGGCGTCGGCGTCGACAACATCGACCTCTTGGCCGCCACGCGAAAGGGCATCGTCGTCGTCAACGCGCCGGACGGCAACACGATCTCCACCGCCGAGCACACCTTCGCCATGTTGATGGCCCTGGCACGGCACATTCCCCAGGCTTGCGCCGCGCTCAAGGCGGGCACGTGGGATCGCAAGGCCTACGTCGGCGTCGAGCTGGCCGGCAAAACCCTCGGCATCGTCGGCCTGGGCCGCATCGGGTCGGAGGTGGCCAAGCGGGCCAAGGCCTTCCACATGCGCGTGGTGGCCTACGACCCGTACCTGACCGAAGAGCGTGCCGCCAAGCTGGGCGTGGAGATGGCCGATCTCGACACCGTCATCGCCCAGGCCGACTTCCTCACCGTGCACACGCCCCTGACGAAGGAGACGCGCCACCTCATCGGACGGGAGGCCTTCCGCAAGATGAAGGACGGCGTGCGCATCCTCAACTGCGCCCGCGGCGGGATCATCGACGAAGCCGCCCTGTATGAAGCCATCCAAGCGGGCAAGGTGGCCGGCGCCGCCCTCGACGTGTTTGAGGAGGAACCGCCGAAGAACAACCCGCTCGTCGACCTGCCACAGGTGATCGTCACCCCGCACCTGGGGGCCTCCACCGTCGAAGCCCAGGAAAACGTGGCCCTTGACGTGTGCGCAGAAGTGCTGCACATCCTGCGCGGCGAGCCGTTCAAGAACGCCGTCAACCTGCCGTCCATTCCGGAACACGTGATGAAGAAGGTGGAGCCCTACTACGGCCTGTGCGAAAAGCTGGGCCGCCTCGTCGCCCACACGCTGGTCGGCGCGCCGCGGGCCATCACCGTCACCTACTCCGGCGAGCTGACGGAGACGGACACGAGCTTCCTGACGCGGTCCATCTTGAAGGGGGTCCTTTCCTATCACCTGGGCCCATCGGTCAACTTCATCAACGCGCCGCACCTGGCCAAGGAGCGCGCCATCCGCGTGACCGAGCAGAAGTCCAACGAAACGAGCGCCTTCACCAACCTCATCACGCTGGAGATCGCCTCGGCCCAGGAAACGCGCCGGGCTTCGGGCACGCTGCTCAACGGCTTCGGCCCGCGCATCGTCAAGATCGACGGCTACGCCGTCGACGTGGCTCCGGAAGGCCACCTCATCCTCATCCGCCACTTCGACCGGCCCGGCGTCATCGGCCGCGTGGGGACGATCCTCGGCCAGCACGGCATCAACATCGCCACGATGCAAGTCAGCCGCCGCGACGTCGGCGGGCATGCCATGATGATCCTCACCGTCGACAAGCCGGCTTCTCCCGACGTCCTCGACACCCTCGGCGAGCTGGCCGAGATCCGCAGCGTCACGGAAATCGAATGGTGACCCCGACGCCAAAGGGGAGCCCCGCTTCGGGCTCCCCGTTTTTCATGCCCCTACCGATGGCTGCTCTCCATGTCCCGCATCATCATCATGTAGCGGTGGTAGGCCATCAGGCACTCGTAATAGGCGCGCATGCAGCGATAGTAGGCGATCATTTCGTGCGGATGGTGCATGCCCATGTGCCCTGCCGAACCTGCATCATATCCCCCGTACGGCATCGCCGCGTCATACGGCACCATGGCGCTGCCGTAGGGCGAATCGGTTCTCGCGTACGACGTGTAGGCGCTCGAGCTGGCCGGATCTCTCAGGCTCTCGGTCGGATAAAGCGGCGCGCCGTCCATGGGATGCACCGGCGGCCCACCCGCGGCAGAACCCGCATCCTGCTCGTGACGCTCCCGTTTCGCTTCCATGGTCGGTCCCTCCCGTGGTGATTGGCCTGCGACACTTCTACCTTATGCAGGCCCTCGGCCCGTGTCACGGGAGGGGCGCGTTTTGGGCGCCTGCCCGGCGACATCGCCGGCGTCGGTGCGCGGGAAAAACATCGTAAAACGGGTGCCCTCGCCCACCTTGCTGCTCACGGTGATCGAGCCGCCGTGGGCCTCGACCAGGCTCTTGACGATGGCCAGGCCGAGCCCGGTACCCGCCTGCCCCCGCGTGCGCGCCTTGTCCGCCTTGTAAAAGCGCTCAAAGATGAAGGGCAGGTCTTCTTCCGGAATGCCCACGCCCGTGTCGGCCACCTCGATCCACACGCCGCCTCCTTCGTCGCGCAGGCGCACCCGAATCGTCCCCCCGGGCGGCGTGTAGCGGAAGGCGTTGTCGAGCAGGTTGGTCAGGATCTGCTCCAGCCGGTCGGGATCGACGCGCAGGGGGCCGATCTCCCCCACCGCCTCGGCCTTGAGGGCAATGCCCTGCTCCCGCGCCAGGGCGGAAAACTTGCGCAGCAAGCGGTCGGTCCACGCCACCGGATCGATCTCCTGCCGATCGAACTGGAAGGACCCCGCCTCCATTCGCGCCAGGTCCAACAGGTCGTTGACCAGGCGTCCCATGCGCCGCGTCTCTTCGTAGATGACGCGGGCCATCTCCTTGCGCTCCTCCGGCGTGGCGGCGATGTCGTCGACCATCGCCTCGCTGTACCCCTGGAGCATGGCCAGCGGCGTGCGCAGCTCATGGGAGACGTTGGCGATGAAGTCCTTGCGCAGCTTGTCGAGGCGCCGCTCCTCGGTCATGTCGCGCAGCACGGCCACCGCCCCGCGCACGTCGTCGCGATCGTACAGCGGGGCCATCACCACCGACCAGATGCGCCCCTGCACCGGCAAATCGGTGGCGAGCTCGCGCCTTTCGCGCATCACGCGCTGAAAGAGGGCCGCCAGCGGCGCGGGTAGGGCGGCGCCGTCGCCTTCCTGCCAGGCGCGGAGGATGCGCTCGGCAGGCGGGTTCGTCACCACCACGCGCCCGTCCCGGTCGACGGTGATCACGCCGTCGGCCATGCTCCGCAGGATGCTGGCCAACTGCTCCTTTTCCCGCTGCAAGGCGTGGATGGTCTCGTCGAGCTGCTGGGCCAAGCGGTTGAAGGTGCGCGCCAAATCGCCGATCTCATCGCGGGTGCGAATCGGCACCCGCGAATCGAAGGCACCCCGGGCCATGCGATCGGCCGCCTTCTTCATCAGCCGCAGCGGCTCGGTGATGCGCGTGGAGAGGAAGAACGCGAAAAACGTGGTCAGCACAATGCAGATGCCGGCCGCATACAGCAGGAGCCGCCGAACGTGCGTCATGGTGGTTTCCACGTCTTCCAGCGTGCGGTAGAGGATGAACGCCCCGTACGTGCCGCTTCCAAGCGGCACCGGCTCGCCGACGGCGACGATCTCCTGTTCGAACAGCGCGCGGCCGCTTTTGCCTCCCGCCCCGACGAGGGGGAAGCGCCCGCGCACCACCACTTCCTTGCCCTTCAGCACCTCCTGCAGGGCGGTGTGGCGCAAGAGCGCGTCGAGGGGCACCTCGGGCACGTCGGAGGCTGCGGAGGGCCGGTCGTCAAGGAGCACACGCTTCGGCTTCTCCCCGCTGTCGAGGCCGATGACGACGAGGCGCGTGTCGTGGGCCTCGACCACCGCCCGAGCGACGCGGATGACGTCCTGGCGGGCCGGACTTTCCACCACCAACGCGACCAGTTGCTCGGCCAGATGCTTCAGGTCGTTCGACTGCTTCTCGTAAAAGTACCGGTCGAGAAACTGCAAGAGCAGAACACCGAGAATGACCAGCACCACGCACGCCAGGCCGATGATCGTCGCCCACAGCTTACCGACGACGCTGCGCCAGATCACGTGCGCGGCACCTCAAGCTTGTACCCCACGCCCCACACGGTGACGATCATCTCCGCCGCCTTGGGCGAAGCCTTGTTCAACTTCTCGCGCAGGCGCTTGATGTGCGTGTCCACCGTGCGCAAGTCGCCGAAGAACTCGTAATGCCACACCTCGCGCAGCAGCTCCTCGCGGGTGAACACCTTGTCCGGGTGCTGGGCCAGGAAGTGGAGGAGCTCGTACTCCTTGGGCGTGAGGTTGACATCCTGGTCGCCGACCGTCACGCGATGGGCGTCGTGGTCGATGATCAGGTTGGGGAGGACGATGATGTTCCGGGCGTGCGTGTCGGTGCGCAGGTAGGCCGTCGGCGACGAGCGGCGCAAAAGCGCCTTGACGCGCAGCACCACCTCGCGCGGGCTAAAGGGCTTCACCACGTAATCGTCGGTGCCGGCCTCAAACCCCTCGACGCGGCTCGTCTCCTCTCCGCGGGCCGTAAGCATCAGCACCGGCGTCGCCTTGCGCTCGCGCAACTTGCGGCAGACGTCGATGCCATCCATGCCCGGCAGCATCAGGTCGAGGATGATCAGGTCATAATCGGTCTCCAGCGCCTTTTGCAGCGCCTCCACACCGTCCGCCGCCTCGTCGATGACGTACCCCTCCCGCTCGAGGTACATGCGGAGGAGACGGCGGATGCGTTCCTCGTCGTCAACCACCAGAATGTGCACCGTTTCGTTCTGCGGCATCGCCATCGCGGGCACCTCCTCAGACACCGGCATAGGAATGGAGGCCGACGATCACCAGGTTGACCACCACCAGGGTGATCATCACCACGATAAACCCGATAACGGCCAGCCACGCCGAGCGCAGCCCGTGCCACCCGCGGGACAGGCGCAGGTGCAGGTACGCGCTGTAGAAAAGCCACACGATGAGGGCCCACACTTCCTTCGGGTCCCAGCCCCAGAAGCGGCCCCATGCCTCGTGGGCCCAGATCATGGCGAAGATCAGGCCGCCGAGGGTGAAGATCGGAAAGCCGATGGCAATGGCCCGGTAACTGATCTCGTCCAAGAGGTCGGGGTCGACATCACGCAACGCCGGCTGGAGCGCCGCCCCCAGCCGCTTGCGCACCAGGAGGCGCAGCACGCCGTACAGGGCCAAGCCGCCGAGGACCGACCACACCAGCGTGTTCAGCTTCTTGGCCGCGTCCTTCCCCTTCATCCACCCCGGGGCCTCGACGAGCGGCTTCATGTACCCGACCTTCACGATCTCGGCATCCTTCGGTCCAACAAGGCTCGGAAGGGTGTACACCGACTCGACGATGCGCGCTTCGCCCGGTTTGGCGTTGGGATCCGGGAAGCGGAAAACCGACTCCTTGTCCAGCGCCGCAAAGGCAAACGACAACACCACAAAGGCCAGCAGGGCGAGCACGATCCACAGGGCCAGCTCCAGCCACCGCGCCTGGGCCGACGGGACATCCTGCCGGACCGTGCGCACCAAATACATCAGCCCCGCGGCAAACCCGACGGCAAAGGCCCCTTCCCCGAGCGCCGCCAGCGTCACGTGCAGGTACAGCCAGTAGCTCTGCAGGGCAGGGATGAGCGGCGTGACCTCGCGGGGAAAGACGGCCCCGTAGGCGATCATCAGCACGTCGAGGAGCATGACGAAGACGCCCAAGGCCGGCACGCGGTAGATCCGGTAGAGGATGAGAAAGGCCACGGCGATGGCGAAGCCGAGGAAGACGATGAACTCAAACATGTTGCTGACGGGAATGTGCCCGCCGGCGATCCAGCGCGTCACAATGTAGCCCGCCTGGGCCAATGCGCCGAGGGCCGCCAATCCGTACCCGATGCGCCCCATGCGGCGGGCGTTTTCCCGCGGGTCGCGCCCCGCCCATCGCCTTCCGGTGATGGCCACGACAAAGGCCACCATCGACAGCACGTACAGCGCAAACGCCACGAGCAGCAGGCCGCTCGACAGCGAAATGAGCGCTCCGGTCGTCACGTCCGTTTCCCTCCTTGATCCACGGCGCCAGGATCAACGGGCAGCCCGACTTCCTGCGCCACAGCGAGGACCTCTTTCTTCAGCCCAAACCAATTCTTGTTCGTGTGGGCGGCCAGGTAGACCACGCCGCCTTCCACCTGGACCCAGATGCGGCGGTGTTGCCAGTAGAAGCCCATCACCAGGCCGACCATGACCACGCCGCAGCCGAAAAAGATGACCGGCAGGCTGCGGTCCATGCGCACCATCAGGCCGCTGACGTCGACAAAGGTCATGTCGCGAAACTTCAGTTCGTAGTCGTTGGCCCTGTTTGGTTCCTCAATGGTCATGCCCAAGAACAGCCAGCTCTTTTCGCCTTCGGGCTTGTCCGGCGTCTTCACCTGAAAAACAAAGGCCGGATTGTTGGGAACGTTGGACTTCGTGGCCGGCTCGTTGTTTTCGTTCAGCACGAAGTCCGGGAAGTATTCGAGAATCTCCACAGTCGCGCCGCTGGGCAGCCGGTACAGCGGCGCCGGGTCGTGCAGGTCGACGGTGAACGTTCCGAGGGAGCGGCCCGTCTGCTTGTGGCGCAGCTCCAGCGTCAGGTGGCCAAACTCCGTCAGCGCCCCCGCCTGGTACAGGAGAAGCCCGTCGTGTTCCAGCGGATGGTTGACGCGAATGGGCGCGCGCGCCACTTCCTCCAGCTGCGGGGGAGCCCCCGGCTTGCCCCCGTCGACGCGGCGGTACAGCACGGCGTCGGTGCGGTATTCCTTCACCACCTTGCCGCCCTTCAGATCGATTTTCTGCGGAAACTCCTCCTCGTCATAGTAGGTGACCGTGAACCCCTCGTTCTTCACGTAGTAGGGCGTGCCGGGAATCGGCTTGGTCTCCCCTTCCCGCACCCACACGTACTCGTCGAGGTAAAAGCCCGGTACCAGGCGCAGGAGCACGCCGATGAGAAAGATGATGAGGCCGACGTGGTTGATGTACGGCCCCCAGCGGCTGAACCGCCCCTTTTCACCGAGGAGGGCGGTTCCGTCGCGGCGCACATGGTAGCGGCGCTTGGCCATGGCCCGCTCCGCAGCCGCCAGCAGTTCATCCGCCGATCGGTCCCCCAATGGCACCTGCGCCGCCACGCGCTGACGGGTGAGAAAGTCGACGTGCCGCTTGACGCGCTGGTTTTTCAGCGCGCGGTACAGGGGCACGACGCGGTCGAGGCTGCAGATGACCAGCGACGCCCCGATCATCAAGAGGAGCCCGACGTACCACCAGCTTTTGTACAGGCGGTGAAAGCCCAGTTTGTAGTACAGCTCGCCGAGCACCCCGTAGGCCTCGCGGTAGTAGTCCTCGGCCTGCTCCGGCGGCACGGGAAGGTACATCTCCTGCGGAAAGATCGTGCCGATCACCGAGGCGACGAGGGTGATGACGATGAGCACCACGGCCACCTTGACCGAGGAGAAGAAGTTCCACACCTTGTCCAGCAGCGTGCCGTGCCGCGTTTGCGAGCGGCGGGCGACGCCCTCGTAGCGCATGTTGAGCACGCCGGTCGACTCCGCCGCCTCGCCCAGCGGCCGGCCGCACGCTTCGCACAGAACGGTGCCGGGCGGACTCACGTGCCCGCATTCGCATTTCACTTCATCCATGGTCCTCCACCTTCTTTCGTGACAAAAAAAGGGACGCCGCGTTGCGAATCGTAAACCCCCTTTCCTATTATACCGGCATGCGAATCCCCCGCTTTTCGGGAAGATGTGACCATTCGTTGACGATCACAGCCCGACCAACGCCTTGAGCCGGCGCACCTCGTCGGGCGCAAGCTCGCGGTACTCGCCCGGCCGCAGCGAGCCCAGCGTCAGGAAGCCGACGCGCACGCGCTTGAGCGCCAGCACCGGATGCCCCACCGCCGCGCACATGCGCCGTACCTGGCGTTTGCGCCCCTCGTGGATCGTGAGGCGGAGCAGCGTGCGGTCGTCCCGCTCGGCCAGGCGCTCCACCTTGGCCGGAAAGGTCCATCCATCTTCCAGCAGCACCCCCTCGCGCAGGCGACGCAGGGCCTCCTCGTCGGGATGCCCCTTCACCCACGCCTCGTACACCTTGTCCAGCTCGTAGCGCGGATGCATGATGCGGTGGGCGAGCTCCCCGTCGTTGGTGAGAAGGAGCAGCCCTTCCGTCTCGTAGTCGAGCCGCCCCACCGGGTAGATGCGCTCCGGAACGTCCTTGACGAGATCGATGACGGTGCGCCGGCCGTGCGGATCGCGCACGCTGGTGATCACCCCGGTGGGCTTGTACAGCAGGAGATAGCGCTTGCGGGTCTCCAGGCGCACCGGTTTCCCGTCGACGGCGATGCGGTCCTTCGTCGGATCCACCTTGACGCCGAGCTCAGTCACCGTTTGCCCGTTCACCTGCACGCGGCCGGCGCGAATCAGCTCTTCGCATTTGCGGCGCGAGGCGACGCCGGCATGGGCCAGCACCTTCTGCAGCCGTTCCATCGGGCTCACCTCGCTACCATCATAGCGGGTTTGGTTGGCAAACACAAACGGGCGGGTGGACGTTCCGCTTCGTCGCTTCACAACCATGGAAAACGGCTCTTTGGGAAGAAGTGTGTATTGACGGGTGTGTTGGCCGTTTTGGTCAATAATGGGAAGTTCCGGCTGGATTTTGGACATGACCCCCTGGTGGTTCGTAAAGCCGGACGCAAAAACATTGACCAGGACGTGGGACAATCCCAACGTCCTGGTCTTTTTCGACTGCGCCGCATGCTTTTGTGGCCCCGTTCCAGACAGAACGTTGGATTTCAATGCCCCCCCTACCCAAACACCCGATTCGTGATCCAAATCGCCGCGGCGATGCCGGCCAGGTCGGCCAAGAGGCCCACCGTGAGGGCGTAGCGGGCACGGGTCACGCCCACGGCGCCGAAATAGACGGCCAACACGTAGAAGGTGGTGTCGGTGCTGCCCTGGATGGTGGAGGCCATCCGCCCGATAAGGGAATCAGGGCCGTGGGTTTGGAACAGGTCCACCATGTAGCTCAGCGCCCCAGAGCCGGTGAGGGGGCGCAGGAAGGCAAGGGGCAAGATCTCCCCCGGAACGCGCAGGGCATCGGTCAGGGGGCGGCAGAGGGCAACGAGGAGATCCAGTGCGCCGGAGGCTCGAAACACGGAAATGGCCACCATCATCGCCACCACGTGGGGGATTATGGCCACGGCGGTGCCAAAGCCGTCCTTCGCCCCCTCGACAAAGGCCTCGTAAACCGGAACGCGGCGGACGAGCGCCGCGGCCAAAATCGCGGCGAGGAGCGCCGGGATGATCCACGCCGACAGCGCCGTCACCCACGCATACACGCGCGATCCCCCCTTCCGCAAAGCGTACCTCCCGTGACGCACACCGTCTTCATCCTGCCGCGTCACACCCCTCACGTCTCCGGCCCTACTTTCCGCGCCGACGAAACCATCGATCCAGAACGATCGCTGTTGCCGTGCCAATGGCCGTGGCCACGAGGGTGGTCCCGACGATGTCGACGGGGTTGGCGGAACCCATCTGCGCCCGCAAGGCGATCACCGTGGTGGGAACAACCGTCAGGCTGGCGGTGTTGAGGGCGAGCAGGGTGCACATCGCCGGCGTGGCCGTCTTGGGGTCGGGGTTGAGCTTTTGTAGCTCCTCCATCGCCTTGATGCCCATCGGCGTGGCCGCGTTGCCGAGGCCCAGCAGATTGGCCGTCATGTTGGACAGGATGTAGCCCATCGCCGGATGGTCGCGGGGCACATCGGGAAAGAGGCGCCGGACGAGCGGGGCAAGCAGCCGGGCCAGCGCGCGCAGGATCCCGGCCCGCTCGGCGATCCGCATCATGCCCAGCCAGAAGGCGAGAATGCCGACGAGGCCGATGCAGATGCTCACCCCGGCCTTGGCCCCCTCAAAGACGGCGCGGTTGACGGCGTCGAGGCGGCCGGTGGCGGCGGCGACGACAATGCTGACGAGGATCATCCCCAGCCAGATGGCGCTGATCACAGCCGTCCCCCCTCAAACAGGGCGCGCCAGAAGGCCCGCCAGTATGCGGAAAAACGGAGGCGATCCCCTTCGGGCCGCTCGACGGCCAAGGGAACGGTGCCGATCGGCGTCCCGCCCAGTTCCAGCCGCAGCGCCGCCGGCGGTTCCCACGGAAAGCGGCTCAAGCGGTTTTCGATGGCCGACGACACATGGGCCATCTCCTCGGCTTTCAGGGGATACACAAAGGAGCGGAGCGCGCGGTAGCGGACCACGCCGTGAGCGCTCGGCTCCTCGTCGACGATGTCGCCGGCGCGCACCAGCTCCACCGGCGCAAAACGGGTAAAACCGTAGGTGAGCAGGGCCGCCGTGTCGTTCCAGTCGTCGGGCGCGTTCAGCACCACCGCCGCCAGCTGGCGCCCGTCGCGCGTGGCCGACGCGACCAGGCAACGCTTCGCCAGCTTCGTGTAGCCGGTTTTCACCCCGTCGGCCCCTTCGTAAAAATGGAGCAGCTTGTTCTTGTTGTGCCAGACGCGGTCCCACGGCTGTCCCGGCCACGGGGCGCGGTGCACCTTGGTGGCCACGATGCGGCGAAACGTCTCGTTTTTCAGGGCATACGCCGTGAGCACGGCCATGTCGCGCGCCGTGGAGTAGTGGCCCTCCTCGTCGAGGCCGTGGGGATTGACAAAGTGCGTATTGCGCAGGCCCAGTTCGCGGGCCTTTTCGTTCATCAGGTAGGCAAAGCCTTCCACGGATCCGCCGATGTGCTCGGCGATGGCCACGGCCGCGTCGTTGCCCGAGCGGAGCATGAGGCCGTAGAGCAGATCCTCGAGGCGCATTTTTTCGCCCAGCTCGAGGTAGATGGAAGACCCCTCTTTGCGGTAGGCGTTGGGGCCGACGACCACCATGTCATCGAGGTTTCCGCGCTCGATGGCCACGATGGCGGTCATGATCTTGGTCAAGCTGGCGATGCGCATGCGCTGATCGGCGTTCTTTTCGTACAGGATGCGCCCCGAGGCCACGTCGATCAGCGCCGCGGCCTGCGCCGACACCTGCGGCGGCTCCTCGTCGTCGGCGGCCACTGGCGGCATGGCTAAACCCGCCAGCAACAGCCACATGGCCCAGCACAAAAAAATGCCCCTGCGCATGACGCCACCTCGTCCCGCGAGATGGTACATGCTTATGCAGGGGCACGGCTCGTCATTCGCTGCGTTTCGCCACCGCCGCCGGGCGATCGGGGACTTCTCCGTCCGCCGTGGTGGCCTCCGCTTCCGGCAGCGGCGGCAAGTCGGACAGGTCGTCGAGGCCAAAGTAGGCGAGAAAAGCCTTCGTCGTGCCGTAGAGGATCGGCCGCCCCGGACCTTCCGCCCGACCGACTTCCTCAATGAGGCCCTTGCTCAGGAGGGTCTGGATGGCCTTTTCGCTTTTCACGCCGCGGATGTCCTCCACCTCGCCGCGCGTGATGGGCTGGCGGTACGCGATGATGGCCAGCGTCTCCAGGGCCGCCTGCGACAGCTGGCTGCTGGCCGGCAGGTCGACCAGCTTGGCCAGATACGGCGCGTGCTCGGGAAGCGTGGTCAAGCGATACCCGCCCGCCGCCCGAACGATGCGCAGCCCGCGTTCCGCTTGTCGCCATTCCGCGGCCATTTCCTCGACGAGGGCCTGGGCCTCTTCCGGCGCCACCTCCAGCACCTGGGCCAGCTCGGCCGCCGACAGCCCCTCGTCTCCCGCAGCATAAAGCAAGCCTTCAACGACCGCTTTGAGCTGCTTGCGGTTCACGCGCCTTCTCCCCTCCCGTCGCCATCCACTCGAGGGTGATCTCCCCGAAGGGTTTTCCCTGCTCGCAACGCACCAAACCGAGCTTGATCATCTCCAGCACGGCCAGGAACGTGACCACGACGTGTTCGCGCGTCACGCCAGCCGGAAACAAGGCGAAGAAGGAGATCCGCCCCCCGCGGGCCTCCAGCATCCGCCGCACATGGGCCATGCAGTCTTCCACGCGCACGGCGTCGCGCGTCACGGTGAGGGTCTCCGCGCGCGGGCGCGTCTTGGCCCGCTTCAGCACGCGCCAAAAGGCCTGCGCCAAGTCGTTCGGCGTCAGGCCTTCCACCGGGTTCGCTTGCGGCGGGGCATAGGGCGAAAGGTCCAGCGGCGGCCGCGTGTAGACGCAGCCGTGCGTCGCCTCCCGCTCCCGCAACGCCTGGGAGATGTCCTTGAAGCGCTTGTATTCGACAAGCCGGGCCACGAGGGCCGCGCGCGGGTCGTCCTCTTCCCCGAGGGCCAGCGCCGGTTGCACCGCCGCCTCGGCGTGGCGGGGCAGCAGCATCTTGCTCTTGAGGTGGAGCAGCGTCGCCGCCATGACGAGAAACTCGCTGGCCACTTCCAGCTCGAGCTCCTGCATCGTCGCCAGGTACGCCAGGTACTGTTCGGTGATGCGGGCAATCGGGATGTCGGTGATGTCCACTTCTTCCTGTTCAATGAGGTGCAGCAGCAAGTCGAGCGGCCCTTCGAAGGTCTCCAGCTTGATTCTCACCGTCATCGGCGGCACCATCCCTCCTGGCGATCCGTCCCCGGAGGCGGCACGCTACGCCACGACCAGCCGAATCAGGGCCAGCAATCCCTCCAGCGGCGGATGCAAGAGCACGTTGCGCAGCGCGGGGAAAAAGACGATGGCCAAAAGCAGAAACGGCCCGTACGTTTCGAGGGGCTCAAAGTAGCGGTCGTACTTGTAGGGAAACAGAAAGCGCACGATCTTCGCGCCGTCCAACGGGGCGATGGGCAGCAGGTTGAAGACCACCAGAGCGGCGTTGATCAGCAGGCTGTAGACGAACACGTTGACCACGAGCTCGGCAAGCCACGCCGGCCCGGCGTGCAAGAAGGCCATGCGGTCGGCGTGAACGGCCAGCCACCCAAAGACAAAGGCCAGCACCAGGTTGGACAGCGGCCCCGCGGCGGCCACGAGGACAATGCCCAACCGCCGGTTGCCGCGAAAGTACAGCGCGTTGAAGGGCACCGGCTTGGCCCAGCCAAAGGGGCCGAAGAGGATCATCAGGAGGCCGAAGGGGTCCACGTGGGCCAGCGGGTTGAGGGTGAGGCGGCCCTGCTCCTTGGCCGTCGGGTCGCCGAGCCGCCACGCCGCCATCGCGTGGGCCCATTCGTGCACGGAAAAGGCGATGACAAAGGCGATGAGGCGAAAGAGCAGCGTGTCGAGGTCAAAATGGAAAACGTCCACCGCCTCTCCTCCCTACCCCAGCCGGCGCATCAGGTTGGCCATCTCAATGGCCGCTACGGCCGCCTCCCAGCCCTTGTTGCCGGCTTTGGTGCCCGCCCGCTCGACGGCCTGCTCGATGGTGTCCGTGGTCAAAACGCCGAACATCACCGGCACCCCGGTTTGCATCGCCGCCTGGGCGATGCCCTTGGCCGCCTCGGCGCAGACGTAATCGAAATGGGGCGTGGCCCCGCGGATCACCGTCCCGAGGCAGATGACGGCGTCGTACTTGCCGCGTTCGGCCAGCTTACGGGCGACGAGGGGGATTTCGAAGGCCCCGGGCACCCACACCACGTCGACGGCCTCCTCGGCCACGCCGTGGCGCTTGAGGGCATCCAGGGCCCCACCCAGGAGCTTCGCCGTGATGAATTCGTTGAACCGACTGACGACAATGGCAAAAGAAAGCCCCGTCCCGACCAGGTTGCCTTCGATGACGTTGGGCACAGTGTTTCCCCTCCTGCTGGGATACGTGGGTTGCGGCGCGGCCGAGCGACCCTCCGGCCGCGCCATGCCGTCAGAGATGCTGAAGCAAATGGCCGAGTTTGTGCTTCTTGGCCCACAGATAGCGCGCGTTTTCCCGGTTTGGCGGAATTTCCAGGGGCACGCGCTCGACGATGGTGAGGCCGTATCCCTCCAGACCGGCGCGCTTGCGCGGGTTGTTCGTCATCAGGCGCATCTTCCGCACGCCGAGGTCGTAGAGGATTTGCGCCCCGATGCCGTAGTCGCGCGCGTCGGCCGGAAAGCCGAGGTGGAGGTTGGCCTCCACCGTGTCGAGCCCCTGCTCCTGCAGCTTGTAGGCCTTCAGCTTGTTGAGGAGCCCGATGCCACGCCCTTCCTGCCGCATGTAGAGTAACACACCGGCGCCTTCCTCTTCAATCTTTTTCAGCGCCGCATGGAGCTGCGGTCCGCAGTCGCAGCGGTACGACCCGAACACGTCGCCGGTGAGGCACTCGGAATGCACGCGCACGAGCACCGGTTTCTCCGGGTCGATCTCGCCCTTTACAAGGGCGATGTGCTCGCGGTTGTCCACCTCGTTGGAGTACCCAATGGCCCGGAACTCGCCGAAGGCCGTCGGCAGGCGCACCTCCACCTCGCGCTTCACCAGCTTGTCGGTGCGGCTGCGGTAGCGGATGAGGTCGGCGATGGTGATCATCTTCAGCCCGAACCGGTCGGCGATCCGCCGCAGGTCGGGCACGCGGGCCATGGTGCCGTCTTCCTTGATGATTTCGCAGATCACCCCGGCCGGGTACGCCCCGCACAGGCGCGCGAGGTCGACGGCGACCTCGGTGTGACCGGCGCGGCGCAGCACGCCGCCTTTCTTGGCCACCAGCGGGAAGACGTGTCCCGGACGGCGGAAATCGCTCGGCCTGGCCGCCGGGTCGATGAGGGCCTGGATCGTCCGCGCCCGCTCGTGGGCGGAGATGCCCGTCGTCGTGGAGATGTGGTCGACGGAGACGGTAAAGGCCGTGCCGTGGGTGTCGGTGTTGTGCTCGACCATCGGCGGCAGGTCGAGCTCCCGGGCCCGCTCCTCGGTGATCGGCACGCACACCAGCCCGCGCCCGTGGGTGATCATGAAGTTGACCACCTCGGGCGTGGCCTTTTCGGCGAGGGCGACGAAATCCCCCTCGTTCTCGCGGTCCTCGTCGTCCACCACGATGACGATGCGCCCGGCTTTCAGCTCGGCAATCGCTTCTTCGATGCGGTCAAACATCCTCGGTCGCCCCTTTCGCTGCCGATTCGCTTGCTGCCCGTCCACCGCAGGCGCACGCCACACGCAAGGCTACGGCCTTGTGGGGCCTGCCCGTCTGCCTCATCCTGCCGGTTGCCCGGCAACTTACGCGAAGCCGTTTTCCGTCAGCTTGGCCAGCGTCAACCCGGCGGAACGGTCCGCGCCTTCCCCGCCGGCCGGCGCGACGCCCATGGCGCGTTGCACAAACCGCTCCACGTACTTCGCGATCACGTCGCACTCGATGTTAACGAGGTCGCCCGGCCCCAGGTGGCGGAGGACGGTGTTGGCCAGCGTGTGCGGGATGATCGACACGGTAAATCCCGTTTCGGTCACGTCGACCACCGTCAGGCTGATGCCGTCCACGGCCACCGACCCCTTGGGAATGAGGTAGCGCCGCAGGTCGTCGGGCACGTCGATGGCAAAGACGACGGCGTTCTCCCGCGGCGTGCGGGAGCGGATCACGCCCACCCCGTCGACGTGCCCGGTGACGATGTGCCCCCCAAAGCGCGCGCCGGCGGCCATGGCCCGCTCCAGGTTGACCAGCGCGCCGGGTTTCAGCCGGGCCAGGCTCGTTTTCTTCACCGTCTCCGGCATCACGTCGGCCGTGAACGTCCCCGCGCCGAGGGCCGTCACGGTGAGGCAGACCCCGTTCACGGCAATGCTGTCGCCGACACGGGCGTCCTCGAGCACGCTGCGGGCTTCCACTTCCAGCACCATCGACGTCGGCCCCACCGGCGAAAGGCGCCGCACGCGGCCCACTTCTTCAATGATCCCGGTGAACATGGCGCTCCCTCCCTGCTGCGCCTTCCTGCGTCTTCTCGGCTTTCTCCCACACGGGATAGCCGGTGATCACGACGTCGGGACCGATCGTCGTCACCTCGACGTCGCGCAAGGAAACGGCCTCGTCCATCACGGCCGCCCCCTCCCCGCCGACCGGCGTCGGCGCCTCCCGCCCGCCGACGATCTTCGGGGCGATAAATGCGACCACCTTGTCCACCGCCCGGGCGGCAAAGAACGACGCGTTCACCTCGCCACCGCCCTCGACAAGGAGCGAGGCGATGCCGCGCGCGCCGAGAAGGGAAAGCAGCGCCGGGATGCTCACCCGCTCGCCGTCGCCGGCCACCAGCACCTCGGCGCCCCGCTCGGCGATGGCCCGCCTGCGCTCCGCCGGCGCCCGCGCCGTGGTCACCACCCACGTGGGCGCCTCGCCGTCGGTGAGCACGCGGGCGGTGAGGGGCAGGCGCAGGCGCGAGTCGAGGACGACGCGCACCGGATTCTCGCCCCCTTCCGGCAGGCGCACGGTGAGCTGGGGATCGTCGGCGATGACCGTGCCCACGCCGACGAGCACGGCGTCGCTCCGGCGGCGCAGTTCGTGGACGTACCGGCGCGCCGCGGGCGAAGTGATCCACCGGCTGTGCCCGGTTCGCGTGGCGATCTTCCCGTCGAGGGTGCTGGCCGTCTTCACCGTGACGAAGGGCACGCGGTGGATGATGTACTTGTTGAACGTCTCGTTGAGCCGCCGGCACGCCGCCTCCAGCACGCCGACGGTCACGTCGATGCCCGCCTCACGCAGCCGGGCGATGCCCCGGCCGGCCACAAGGGGGTTGGGATCCACCGTGCCCACCACGACGCGGCGCACCCCGGCGGCGATGAGCGCATCGGCGCAGGGCGGCGTGCGGCCATGGTGGCTGCACGGCTCCAGGGTGACATAGGCCGTCGCTCCTCGCGCCGCATCGCCGGCCATGCGCAGGGCGTGCACCTCGGCGTGGGGCTCGCCGGCCTTCAGGTGGGCCCCCAGCCCGACGATACGCCCGTCGCGGACGAGGACGCAGCCCACCGCGGGGTTGGGCGACGTCTGCCCCACCGCGCCTTTCGCCAGCTCTAGGGCGATGCGCATGTACCGCTCGTCGGCGGGGCGCAGGGAATCGTCGTTCACGCCGCCGTCCCTCCTTTGTACAGGTTTGGCGCCGGCTTCCGGATTACTGCCATCGCGAAAGATGGCCCTACCGTAGCGACAAAAAAAGCCGCCGCGTTCCTTCGCGGCGGCCATGGGTCTCGATTTGTGCAATTCGTCACAAAACGGGACAGGATGGGCAACGAAGCCCCGGCCGGCCTATTGGAGACAAAAAACCGGCCTGCGCCCTTTTCAGCGAGAGGGCGTATGGGGCATGCCGCTCCCTTCCATTCCTTCTCCCATCCAGACTGTCACTGTCGGCTCCGGATTCGCACCGGATCAACCGCTTGCGCGGCTCGCGGGCTGAGGCGCTGGGCCATCACCGCCGGTCGGGACTTCCACCCGGCCCCGAAGGAACGGTGGTCGCGTACGGTATGCGGTTTTCACGCCGGCCCGGCGCGGCGGGCCACTTTATCTCGTAGTATACCGCACCGCGCGGGCTCTGTCCATGCCGCGCAATCACGAGGCGAGCGCTCCACCCGCTCGCGTCCACGAAAAGCTAGACCGGCTGTCATTCCCCCAGCGATCCGGATGCGCGATCGGCCGCAGATTGGGGAAACCGGGATCGGATGTACGCCTCGGCGTCCTCGGCAGAAAGCCGCACGGTCTCGGATCCTTGCCGTACGTAGAAGTCACCGCGGGCACTTGCCTCACTGCCCGATTGCACGAACACCGGTGTGGAGCTGCGCCGGCAACTCACCAGGCACACCATTTTGCCGCGTACCATCTGAATCCTCGCGTCCACACAGGCGGCTGCCTGCTCGCCCAGTCCTTTCCTCACCGCGTGGACCAAGCGCTGTAAGTAGTCGTCCTCGTCGACGTAGCCGTCCTCCTGCTCGATGCCGACCGGTGTGCCGTCAGCGGCGACGCCAAGAAGCAGGTCTCCGCCCTCGGTATTGAGGAAGGCGGCAATGGTCGCCAGCACATCCGTGCCAACGGAAAAGGTGTCTGCACCGTCCATAGGTTCATCCGTGAACAGGGCAGGAAGAAAGGCGAGAGTCTTTGACGGCGGCCGCTTGAGCAGCTCATCGGCCTGCCGGTGCGCCCGCACATAGTGGTCAAAGAGCATGTTCTTTATGGCCTCACCGAAGGCCGGGTCGTCGGTGATGCGTTTGTAGAGCTCGAAATTGAGGTCTACAATCTCCTGGAGCACTTGTTCGACCTTGTGATCGAAGGTCAGGCGGGCGTTCTCGCGGGTGTTCACCCGGACACTCGCGTCAAGCGCCGGATCGGCATCGAGCTTGGCCATGACCTGATCCAGCGTAACACGATGTTCCGGACCGAGATTGATCCCAAACCGCTCATTCAGTTCCGCGATGATCCGCGAGAGCGGCTCGAGCTCCTCCGGCGCTGGTGCATGACGGCCCTTCGTGCGCTGGGGCTCAAGTGCTCCGGCCTTGCGCTCCAGCGTAATACGGCCGCTGCTCGTTTTCTGGATCCGGTAGGATTCCATGTCGATGTACTGCTGCACATCCCAAGGCAACGTATCCCGATCGATTTGGAGCTTGCGGAGCAGGTAACGCGCAAAAACATAGAGTTTCTCCAGATCGGGATCGGCGAAGGGTATGATCTGCGACAGGAACGCATAGAGCCGGATGAAATCCGTGAGCTGACCGCGGAAATCGTGCTGCTCTTCCTTCGGCAACTCCCTGAAGCGCTCCTCCACCGGAGCCAGAACCGCATACAGCTTGTCCATCGTCGCCTTCTTGTCGAAGTATACCTTGGCGAAGGCGTCAACGTCCGCGTCGGTAAACACCGCAAAGGCCGTCAGACGCGACTGGATCTCGTAGAGCAGATTGGGATCGGTGCCCTCGGAGAGCAGGGTGACCTCATAGTAGGGCTCGAAAGCCGCCTTGATCTCGTCCGCCTCGTTGACGAAGTCGAGCACCATGGTGCTGCGCTTCTCCGGGTGGGTGCGGTTGAGCCGCGAGAGCGTCTGCACGGCGTTGACGCCGCCGAGCTTCTTGTCCACGTACATCGTGTGCAGGAGCGGCTGGTCAAAGCCCGTCTGGAACTTGTCGGCCACAATCAGGAACCGGTATTCGGGGCGCTCGAACATCTTGGCCGTTTGGCTTTCCGGAAAGCCGTTCATATCGGACTCGGTATAGGTCCGTCCGCCGTCCTGAACGGTCCCTGAAAAGGCCACCAATGCCTTGAACGGATACCCCTGTTCGTCCAGATACCGGTCAAAGGCCAACTTGTAGCGTACAGCATGTAGGCGCGACCGGGTGACGACCATGGCCTTGGCCTTGCCCCCGATCTCGTGCTGCACCTGGGTGGCGAAGTGCTCGACCATGATCTTCACTTTCTCGTTTATGGCGTGGGGGTGGAGCTCCACGAAGGTCTTGAGCAGGTGCTGCGTCTTGCGCTTGTCGTAGCGCGGGTCGTCCTCGATGGTCTTGAGGAGCCGCCAATAGGCTTTATAAGTCGTGTAGTTGGCCAGCACATCCATGATAAACCCTTCCTCAATCGCCTGGCGCATGGTGTAGCGGTGGAAGGGTTCGTACTTTCCGTCCGGGCGGCGGGTGCCAAACATCTCGAGCGTCTTCGGCTTGGGTGTGGCCGTGAAGGCGAACATCGAAACATTCGGCAGCCGGCCTCTCCGTTCGATCTCCCGGTGGATCGTCTTCTCAAAGGCCTCCTGGGGCGTGTCGGTATCAGCCTCCTCCCGTTCCGCCTCCTCCAACGAGCCGGCGGCCAGGACAGCCCGCAGGCTGCGCGCATTCTCGCCTGTCTGCGAAGAACGGGCCTCGTCGATGATGACGGCAAAGCGCCTGGCCGGAAGCTCGCTGATCTGGTTCACGATCACAGGAAACTTTTGCAGCGTGGTGACGATGATTGTTTTTCCAACCTCCAGCGCCTCCTTGAGCTGACGCGAGGTGGTGTCGATGTTCTCGACCACCCCCAGCGTTTGTTCGAACTGGCGCATTGCGCGCTGCAGCTGGCGGTCGAGCACCTTCCGGTCGGTGATGACGATGACGGAGTCGAAAATGCGCCGGTCATTGGCGTCGTGTAGGGTCGCCAGCTGGTGCGCCAGCCAGGCGATGGTGTACGTCTTGCCGCTGCCGGCCGAGTGCTGGATGAGGTAGGACTGCCCCGGGCCGTGTTCGCGGGCGTGGGCGATGAGCTTGCGCACGCAGTCAAGCTGGTGGTAGCGGGGGAAGATCAGGAAGCGCCGGCCGGTCTTGCGGCCGTTCTCGTCTTCTTCCTCCACCTCGTGGATGAAGTTGCGGATGAGGTCAAGCACGCTGTCGGGCGCCCACGTCTCCTCCCAGAGGTAGCTCGTGGCGTAGCCCGGCTGCGTCGGCGGCACCGGCGGGTTGCCTGCACCCCCGAAACGGCCCTGGTTGAAGGGGAGGAAACGGGTTTTCGCGCCCTGCAGGTGGGTCGTCACGTAGACCAGCTCGGGATCCACAGCGAAGTGGGCAAGGCAGCGGCCGTAGGAAAAGAGCGGCTCGCGCGGATCGCGGTCCTGCCTGTACTGCCGCATCGCGTCCTCCACCGTCTGGCCGGTGAGGGGGTTCTTGAGCTCGGCGGTGAAGATCGGGAGGCCGTTGAGGAAGAGCACGAGATCGAGGCTTTTTTCATTACGCGTGCTGTAACGGAGCTGGCGGACGACGGAAAAAATGTTGGCCTCGTAGAGGCGCCGCGTCTCCTCGTTGAGCCCACTGGCGGGGCGAAAGTAGGCGAGCCGGAACTTGCTGCCCATGTCCTTGATGCCATGGCGGAGCACGTCCAGCGTCCCGCGGCGCTCGATCTCGGAAGCAAGCCGCTTAAGGAACTTCTCTTCCACTGCTGACCCGTAGTGCTGTTTCAGCCGGGCCCATTCCTTGGGCTGCGTGGCAACGATGAAATCCAGCACGTCACGCGGGATCAGGCAAAGGGTACGGTCGTAGTCCTCAGGTCGGCGGCGGTGGTATCCGCCCGGATAGGCCACGCCGTAGGATGCGGGGGCCTCCCGCATAAGGCTATCGCTCGAGCCGTGCCCCAGCAGGGCGGCCTCGATTGCCTCCTCGAAGCTGCGCTCGGAGATGTCTGGGGTCATGGCCGCTCAGTCCCCCTTTTCAGCTTTCGCTTAGGTGCGATGTCATCCCGGGTTTAACCGATGGTCGGCCAACGCTTTGCTTAATCATAACAGCTCGGGTCGACCTCGTGCCGCACGTCGATCTTGCCCGTCACGGCGGCGGAGATCAGAGCTGTGCGATACTCCTTCAGCCGCTCGATGCCCTCACGGATCTTGGAGATGAGGGCGTCAATCTTGGCCGTCTCGCGGTCGAGGAAAGCGGCAATGGCCTGTTGCTCTTCCTGTGATGGAATCAAAACGGGCAAGCGTTTTAGATCATCGTATTTTAAGGTCTGACGGACACCGGCACCCATATTATAAAAGACTTTGGAAACGTCGTATGCATGAAGTAGAAAGAAAAGGAATTTCGGAGAAACGCGTGTAATGACTTCAAGCGTGACGTAGGCCGATGTGATGATGCCTCGCTCCTGAACAAGCCCCACTCGCAAGCTTCTCTTATCATTCTGCAGATCAGTTAGCCGAAGGACTATATTTCCTGTATCCACGATTTGATAAGTCTCGAAAGACTCCGGCAAGAGACCGAAGTTTTCCGAAATGTCCCGCCGAACAATACGTCCATAACTAAGTGACAAAACGTTCATTTCTTGGCATCCGATGTTTGGTACGTTACGTTCCCGCGCGACGGTGAAGAGAGGAACGATATCCCAATGCGCCGGAACCTCTCCCAGCCAATCCACGCCGGAATCCTTCATGGGAACGTTTAGGTCTAGCCCCTTCGTCACCGCTTGGGAGATGAGTGCATTGCGCTTCTCCTGCAAGAGCTCAATTAATCGCTCCTTCTTCGCTACAAGGGCATCGATCTTGGCTGTCTCGCGGTCGAGGAAAGCCGCAATAGCCTGTTGTTCAGAGAGTGGAGGCAATGGAACTACAAAATCCTTGATGAAGTCCTCAGGCACGCGTTGTTGGCCGGCAGCACCCTTCATTTCCAGTTGGCCAAGCACGCGAAACGGTTTAGAGAAAGTAAGATAGGTAAGGAAGGCTGGGTGAAGTTGGGAACCTGGACGGATTACATGGAGCTCTGTCGACCCAAAACCTATACCGTTAACCAAGTCAACAGCGAGTGCTCCCTTGCCGTTCTCAAAGCACGGAGTGATCTTGGCGACAAGGACATCACCGTTACAAAAATACGTATAGCCGGACACCAATGCATCTTCCAATGGCTTTGTTAACTCGAGATTAAGACCACCCCACTCTCCAACAGCATCCATAGGTATAAAACTGACATCCAAGGATGGTGAGAGAGTTGAGAGTGTTCTAGCAACCGTTGGCGAGGGGTTAATCAATGCAAGATGCCTTAGCCTTCGCAACTCCCAATGAGCCGGAATCTGTCCCAGCCATCCCACACCAGAATCTTTGTATTCCTGATATTTTTTATGGCGTCTAACGGAAATAGTTTGACCCATAATCCTCACCGAGCGTTCTCCTCCCACGTGCCGCTCGTGATCTCTGCGAGTAAGCGCATGATATCCCGTTCGATTGCTCGTATTTCAATCTCGATTTCTTCCAACGGCCGCGGTGGGGTGTAGCGGTAAAAGTAGCGATTAAAGTTGATTTCATAGCCCACAATGCCGACCTTCCCGTCCCGCGGGTCGCGCTTGCGGGTGTCAATCCACGCGTCGGGAACGTACGGTTTAACCTCGCGCTCGAAGTAGGCCCGCACGCTGGCCGGCACGCCCTCGGTATCGGTCGGGTCGTCTCCATCGGGAAGGGGCACGTTCTCCGTATCCCGAAGCTCGGGGTCCGGCTCGGGCTGGCCGTTCTTGTCACGGCAGATGGCGGCCGTTTCGTCCCGCTCGGACAGTGCGGAAAGGATGGCCTTCCTCAGGGGCGCTGTGAGCTTCAGCCCTGCCTTCCGGGACTCTTGTTCAAGCAGGCGCTCGAATTCCTCACGGTCCTTGTACAGCGTCTGGGGCAAGCTGGCCAAGAAGCGCCGGATGGCTTCCTGTTGTGCCCGTCCTTCGGCAATCTCCCGTTCCGCGGCCGGTCCCTTCTTTTTGGACTTCGCAAGGTTCTGGAACGCCCGCTCCTCCTCGAGACGGGCGATGCGTTCCGGGCTGGCCTGGAAATTCAGGCGCAGCGGACGCTCCACCGTGATCTTGCGGTAACCGAAGTGCGAGACGGGAAAGATGCGGCTCACCACGACTTCCTCTTCTTTGCCGTCCTGCAGAATGCGCCGAGTATCGCCGTCCCGAAAGTCGCGGAGAATCTGGACAATGTCCTCGGCCATCTCCGGCGGGATCTCCCGGCGCTTGTCGCCCAGGCTCTTCCGCATCGGCACCCAGAAGTGCGTTGCGTCAATCAGTTGCACCATGCCGCGGCGTTCCGGCGCCTTGCGGTTGGTCAGCACCCAAACGTACGTGGCGATGCCGGTGTTGTAGAAAAGCTGTTCCGGCAGCGCCACGATGGCCTCAAGCAGGTCTCGCTCCAGGATGTACCGGCGAATCTCGCTCTCGCCGCTGCCGGCGTCGCCATTGAACAGCGGCGAGCCGTTCATGATGATGGCAATGCGCGAACCGCCCTCCTCCGGCGGTTTCATATGGGCCAGCATGTGCAAGAGAAAGAGGAGCTGCCCGTCGCTAATCCGCGGCAATCCCGGACCGAAGCGGCCGGCCTCGCCGCGCTCGTGTTCGGCCCGTACGGCCTCCTCGTCGCGCTTCCAGTCCTTCCCGTAGGGCGGGTTGGCGATCATGTAGTCGAAGGTGCGGCCCGCGTGGCCGTCGTTCGACAAGACACTGCCGAAGGCGATGTTGTTGGCATCCCGGCCTTTGGGATCCTTGATAAACAGATCCGAACGGCAGATCGCCCAGGTCTCCGGATTGACCTCCTGCCCGAACAGGTGGATCTCCGCCTCGGGGTTGATGGCCGGGCGGATCATCTCCCCGTTCCTTCGCCACCCCTTTGTGATGTGCTCCTTGGCGATAGTCAGCATGCCGCCCGTGCCACAGCAGGGATCATAGACCGTACGCACCACGCCTGGCCCACGAAGGCGGCCCTCGTCGCCGGCCAACATCAGCTCAACCATGAGGTGCACCACGTCGCGCGGGGTGAAGTGCTCACCGGGGTTTTCATTCAACGCTTCGTTGAAGCGGCGGATCAGCTCCTCAAAGATCGTGCCCATGGTATGGTTGTCGACCTTATCGGGATGCAGGTCGACCCTCTTGAAGCGCTCCATAACCTTAAAGAGCAGCCCCGCCTCGTCCAGCTTACTGATCGTGTTGTCGAAGTCGAAGCGTTCCAGCACCTCGCGCATGTTGGGGCTGAAGCCGGCGATATAGTTGCGCAGGTTGGCGGCCAGGTTCGGCGGATCGGCCAGCAGTTTCTCGAAGTCATAGGGAGAGGTGTTGTAGAAGGACAAGCCGGAAGCCCGGCGCAAAAGGGGATCGAGGTTCTCCAACTTGCCCTGGTAGCGCGCGTACTCCTCCAAGACTTTCTCCTTTGTAGGCGCCAGAACGCAGTCCAGACGCCGCAGAACCGTAAAGGGCAGGATCACGTCCTGGTACTTGCCGCGTTTGAAGGTGTCGCGGATCAGGTCGGCGATTCCCCAGAGAAAGCTTACAATCTCGCTGTGGTTCATACGCCATACTCCTCGCTATAAATTGTTGTGGTTAACGCCTATTCAAAGTTCGAGTTTATTCCGACACAAAGTAGATCTGTAAAGAGCAAGAATCAAGAAACCCCAGAGTTGAGTCCGTATTCTTGTGTAAAAAGGACTCTCTGAAAAAAGTCAGAGAGCCATTT
>NZ_BMOF01000006.1 GCF_014646935.1 Calditerricola satsumensis
CACGGGCCGCCCGCGCGGCCGCGGATGCGGCGCTTGCGGCGCTGCGGGCGCGCGTGCAGGGCTCGGATCGGCCGCTTGCCTCGCGCGAACTCCTCCTGTGGGCCGTGTGTGGCGCGGGCAAGACGGAGATGGTCTACCCGGCGATGGCCGAGGTGCTGCGCGGCGGCGGGCGCGTGCTGGTGGCCACGCCGCGACGGGATGTCGTCCAGGAGCTCGTTCCCCGCCTGGCGCGCGACTTTGCCGGCGTGCGGGTGGTCGGCCAGTACGGGGGAAGCCCCGAGACGTGGGCGAGCGGCGACATCGTGGTGGCCACGACGCACCAGTGCCTGCGCTGGCGAGGCGCCTTTGCCCTGGTGATTGTCGACGAGGTGGACGCCTTCCCGTTTCACCGCGATCCCATGCTGCCGCGGGCCGTGGCCCAGGCCCTCGCCCCGGGCGGCTGCGTCCTGTACCTGAGCGCGACGCCGCCGCGCGACCTGCTTTTCCGCGTGCGGCGCGGAGAGGTGGCCGTGGTGCGCGTGCCCGTGCGCCATCACGGGCATCCCCTGCCCGAGCCCCAGCTCGTGCGCGCATCCCGGCTTTTGCCGCGGGTGCACGCCGGGCGCCCCGTTCCCGAGGTGCTCGTCCGCGTGGGCGCGACGCTGGCCGCCGGCCGGCGCCTCTTCTGCTTCGTGCCGCGCGTGGAGGACGTCCCCGGCGTGGTCGCGTATCTGCGCCGCTTCGCCGCCGAACGCAACTGGCCCGTCGCCCTGCCCCACGGGATTGACGGCACCCACGCCACCGATCCGCGGCGGGAGGCGGTGGTGCGCGCCTTTCGCGAGGGGACGGTGCGCGTCGTGGTGACGACGACGATTCTCGAGCGGGGCGTCACCGTGCCGCACGCCGATTGCCTCGTGCTGGGGGCGGACCACGCCGTCTTTGACGAGGCGGCCCTGGTGCAGATCGCCGGACGGGTGGGCCGCGCCGCCGACGATCCGACGGGGCGGGTGTGGTTTGTGGCCGAGCGGCCCACGGCGGCCCAGCGCCAGGCGCGCGCCCACATCCGCGAGATGAACCGCTTGGGACGGCGGTATCGGACGAAGACGTAAATCGGCGGCGCGCTTTTGTTGGCGCGGTTTTCCGGTTGTCCATGTGATGGCCAAGCCGGCTCCATTGCGATAGAATGGCGGTGAGGGTAAGGGTTGGAAGGTTTGACGGACGGGGATGGAAACCGTTCGGGCTGTGCGATGGGGAACATGCGCAAATCCAGGGCCGCGAAGGGTAAGGGTAAGCTCTTCGCAACGAATAGGGCCTAGGAACGGCTTCATTCCAAAAGGAATATTAAGAGAATGCGGTGATTGCCCAATGGAATTCGTGTTTACGGGCTATCATGCAACATCGCGGGACCGTGCGGAAGCAATCATGCGAAGGAATTTTAAAAAAAGCAAAAGTGGATGGCTTGGAGAAGGAGTATATTTTTTTGAGGATAATCCGAAACTAGCTGTGGAATGGGCGCGCTACAAATACCGCAATGATGAGAATGCGTTAAGTGCTGTTACCGTAATTCAAAGTGAAATCCGTTGCCATAAGGAGAAGATCCTTGATTTAACAAACCCTCAAAGTGAGGACGTTTCCGATTTTCACCGAGTTCGTCAAAACATTATTATTCATCTTAGGAAATTCGGGAAAAAAGACATTGATATTGAGGAAACAAGTTGGGCTTGTTTTGACGGAATGGCCATTGATTTGCTGCGTACAAAAAGAAATTTTTCATTGGTTCGCCATTATACATTTACGCCTACGTTGTTGGATCGTGCATCTCTTACGTACTCACGAGTTCCCAATGGCATAGAATTATGTGTGAAGGACTTGAGCTGCATCGTGTCGAAGTCATTGATGGAGAAGGTGGTTGAACGATGAAACGACACTGGGTTGATGAATGGTTTGACAGCTTGTCGGAGGAAGAATTTTATTCTCTTTTGGAACAAGTGGGATTCCCGCTCCGTGATGGGACAGGGAAAGTCCGGATTGGCGGTGTTGTGGTAACGGAAGAGGATCTCCCACCGATTTCAGAACCGACATATCTGATTCACGCTGAAATAAGGGTGAAGCAAGATTTTACGTACCGCTTTGAAGTTGTTCGACCCGTTGAATCATATCCCTTAGCTTGTTAATCTAGGGTGATATGCATGGAGAAAAACAGTCAGCATGATATTCGTTCCGTATTGGAGTTTAAAGGATACCATATAGATGAATTTTTGTTTAAGAGAAATAAAAATTTTAAAGAAAAGGAAAATATTGATGTTAAAATTAAGTTGGCTGTTCGTGTGACGCAAGACGAATCCGATGCAACGGTTGCGATGGTTTGTGAAATCTTTGACGATGACTTTTCCAATGACGATTTTCCTTTTTATCTTAAAGTCGCAATAGCAGGTGATTTTCGCTGTACGGTGCCCAATTCGAAAGATTTTTTTGAGCTCAATGGAACAGCGATATTGTTTCCCTACTTGCGTGCGTTCGTTACCAACTTTACAGCACAAGCGGGGTTTCCGCCTCTCATTTTGCCACCCATCAACGTTTATAAGTTTCTCGAGCGTGAATCATAGCCTAGCTGATGCTAAGGTTTTCTTTGTCAAATTGTTCATGGTGAAAACATCAACATTTATTCAACTTTTATCTTTTTGGTGGAACTTCCGTGAGATTCTTTTCCCGCCTGCTTGACTGGATCGCCCCTTCGCCCGGCGCATGCCGAGGGTGTGGCCGGCCCGCCGCTCCTCCGCCGGTCCATGCCTTTTCGCATCGCGTTCCGGCGCCGGCGCGCGAGGCCCTGCGCCGCGCGTGGTGCCGCCGCTGCGTGGAAGCCCTGATGTGGCTGCTGGGCGAGCCGCTGGATGCCCGCTGCGGCTGTCCGCCCACGTCCCGTTGTGCCGTATGCGCGGGCGAGCTGGAGGCGCCGTTTTGCGCGGCGCGCAGTGCCGTGGCCTACAACACTTTTGTGCGCGACGTGCTGGCGCGCTACAAGTTTCGCGGTGACGAAGCCCTCGAAGAACCGCTGGCGGCGCTGCTCGCCGCGGCCGTGACCGCCCTCCCGCCTCCGGGGCGGCGGCCGGACTGCGTCGCCTATGTCCCGCTCCATCCCGATCGGGCGCGCGGGCGCGGGTTCAACCAGGCGGAGCGGCTGGCCCGCCGCTGGGCGGCGCACGCCGGGGTGCCGGTACGGGAGCTCTTGGTGCGAGTGACCGCGACTCCCCCGCAAAGCCGACAGGTCCGCCGCGCGCGCATGCAGGCGGTGGGGGACGCGTTTGCCCTGGCCGATCCCGCGGCGGATCTGGCCGGTCGGCGTGTGCTGCTCGTGGACGACGTCTACACCACGGGGGCGACGGCGGTGCGCTGCGCGGCGGTGCTCCGCGACGCCGGGGCCGAGGTGTACGTGGCCACCGTGGCGCGCACGCTCAGACCGACGCCAGGGGACATGCCCACCGCGCGATGAGGGTGTTCCGCTGTGCTCGGAGGGGTTGACGACGGACAGGGAACGGGGAGGGGACGGTACGTGAGCTGGAACAAGCTCAAGAACTGTCCGGAATGCGGTCGGGTGTTCGTGGCCTACGTGGCCACCGTTTGTCCCGATTGCCAGAAGAAGATCGACGAGGAGTACCAACGCTGCGTCGACTTTTTGCGCCAGCGGCAGAACCGCATGGCCACGTTGGCGCAGCTTTCCGCGGGTACGGGCGTGTCGGTGAAGCGCATCACCCAGTTCATTCGCGAGGGGCGCCTGTCGCTGGCCGAGCATCCCAACCTGGGCTACCCGTGCGACCGCTGCGGGGCCCTCATCCGCGAAGGGCGCCTGTGTCCGGACTGCCTGTCCAGCCTGGCCAACCTGCGGCGGGAGCTGGAGCAGGAAACCAAGCGAACAGGCGACGGCGAGCTTTCCCGTTCAAGCGTGGGGTACCGCGGCGATTGGTTTGCCCGCGAGTGAGCCGGCACGACCGGCTTTTTCTTTTTCTTCGCGCAAGGGGGACGAGGCAAAAACGCGCCTGCGAAGGAGCATGGGCGAGGGAACGGGCGCGCGGGCCCGCCTGAGGACGACAAAAGGAAACGAGGAGGCTTCCGAAACCCGTAAGTAAGGAGCGTGGAACGGGGGGATCGCTGTGAAGGTCAACGGCCCGCATTCACCGTATGGCCCGTCGGCGTATGCGTCGCTCCGCCCGGGTGGCGCACGCGTCGACAAGCGGCATGCCGACCGGGACACCGTGGAAATCTCGCCGGAAGCTAAGGCGCTGCTGGCCCAAACGCCAGCCGCTGATGAAAAGAAGGGGGCGGCCGGCGCGAAGGATGTGACCGCCCCGGCGGCATCCCGCGCGGTGGGGGACGACGCCCGCGCGGCGCGCCTGGCCCAGCTGAAGGCGGCCATTGCCAGCGGAACGTACCGCGTGCCGGCGGAGGCGGTGGCCGAGCGGCTCCTCCAACGGCTGTTTGACGAGCAGGCGTAAACCGGAAGAATGCCGGCGCGGGGAGAGAGCAACATGGAGAGCCAACTCATCGACCTGTTGCGGCGCTATCTCGACGTGCACCGGGACCTCTTGCGGTGCGCGGAGGAAAAGCGCGCGGCGCTTCTGCGCGGCGACCTGGCGCGCCTGCAGGACGTGGTGCAGCGCGAGCGTGCGTGCGTGCAGCGCCTCGCCGAACTGGAGGCGGAGCGCGCGGCGCTGGTCGCCAAGGCGTGCCGGCGCTGGGGGCTGGCAGCGGAATCGGTTACGCTTTCGGAGCTGGTGCGGCACATCCCCAAACCGGAAGCGCGCGCCGAAGCCGAGGCCCTCGGCCGGGAGCTGGGCGCGCTCCTTTCCCGCCTCAAGCGGGAAAACGGCCACAACCAGGAGCTTTTGGCCGACGCGCTGGCGCATGTGGAGGCCTCCTTGGCGCTGCTCGCCGACGCGCGGCGCGGCGGCGACGTGACGTATGCGCCGGCGGGACGTTCGGGTGCGACGCCGGTTTCCTCGGTGTTTGACCAGAAAGTGTAAGGCGATGAAGGCTGAACGAGACGGTGTGACCGGAAAGGGAGCGAGACGGCGATGCGATCCGCCTTTCACGGCTTGGAAGTGGGCAAGCGTGCCCTCTTTGCCCAGCAGGCGGCCATGCACACGACGGGGCACAACATCGCCAACGCGAACACGGAAGGCTACACCCGCCAGCGGGCGCACCTGCAGGCGGCGCCGCCCATCCCCCACCCCGGGTGGCAGATCGACCGCGCCCCGGGGCAAATCGGCACGGGGGTGACGGTGGCGGCCCTGGAGCGGATGCGCGTCGACTTTCTCGACGTGCAGTACCGCGGGCAGGCCAAGCACGCCGGCTACTGGACGGCGAAGGCCGACGCCCTGTCGAAGCTGGAGGTGCTGTTCAACGAGCCGTCCGACAGCGGGCTGCAGGTGGTCCTCGACCGCTTCTGGCAGGCGTGGCAGGACCTGGCCAAGGAGCCGGAAAGCCTGGCCGCCCGCGCCGTGGTGCGCCAGCGCGGCGTGGCCGTGGCCGAGACGCTGGCCGCGCTGCACCGCGGGCTGATGGAGCATCAGCGCGACCTGAACGACGTGGTGCGCGTCAAGGTGGACGAGATCAACGCCATCGCCGCGCAGATCCGCGACCTGAACCTGCAGATCGCCCGGGTGGTGCCCCACGGCTACCAGCCCAACGACCTCTACGACCAGCGCGACGTGCTTCTCGACCGCCTGGCCCGGCTGGTGGACGTGCGCACCGAGCCGGCGGCGAACGGGATGATCAACGTCTACATCGGCGGCCAGCTGCTCGTCGAGGGCACCACCGCCAACACGGTGACGGCCGAGCCGGATGCCCAGGGCCTTTACGCGGTGCGCCTGAACGGCAGCGACCTGGCCCTCACCTCGGGCGAGCTCCTCGGCCACCTCGAAGCGCGCGGCCACGTGGTGAACGGCGAGGTGGTGGGCATCATCCCGTCGTTCCTCAAGCGGCTGAACGACCTCGCTGTCGCGTTGGCCAAGGAGATCAACGACCTGCACCGCGCGGGGATGAACCTCGACGACATCCAGAACCGGCGGACGAACCCCAATGCCGCCCTCGACCAGCTGCCCTTCTTCATCGACCGCGCGTGGTACGAGGCCAACCCGAACGCCCTGAACGACCCGAACCTCGATCCAACCACCATTCCCGACCCAAGCGACGCCGCCAACGTGATGGTCAACCCGCTCATCCTGGCGTCGCTGAACAAGATCGCCGCCGCCACGCCGGACCCGAACACGGGCACCTCCTCCGAGGGGGACGGATCCAATGCCCGCACCATTGCGGCGATCAAGTTCAAGACGATCACCCAGGGCCTGCCCGAGACGTCGACGCTCGACGACTTTTACCGCTACACCATCGCCCAGCTGGGCGTCGACTCCCAGGAAGCCCAGCGCATGAAGGCCAACAGCGAGCTCCTCGCCGGGGAGATCGCGAGCCGCCGCGAGTCCGTCTCCGGCGTCTCCCTCGACGAGGAGATGGCCAACCTGGTGAAGTTCCAGCACGCCTACAACGCCGCGGCGCGCCTGATCACGACCATCGACGAGATGCTCAACCGCGTCATCAACGGCATGGGCCGCGTCGGCCTGTAAGGGGGTAGGAAGCCATGACCGTGCGCGTCACCCAGTCGATGCTGAACCGCACGTTCTTGCAGAACCTCTCCCGCAACCTCGCATCGCTGGACAAGCTGCAGAACCAGCTGTCCTCCGGCCGCAAGATCGCCAAACCCTCCGACGACCCCGTCGTCGCCGTTCGCGGCATGACCTACCGTTCGGCGCTGGTGGAGATCGAGCAGTTCAAGCGCAACGTCGACGAGGGGCTGACGTGGCTGGAGACGACGGACAAGGCCCTCGACGAGGCGACCAACCTCTTGCAGCGGGCGCGGGAGCTCCTCGTGCACGGCCTCAACGGGGCGATGACCACCGAAGACAGGGCGGCCATGGCCAAGGAGATCGCCCAGATCAAGGAGCAGCTCGGCAACGTGGCCAACACCGCCGTGGCCGGGCGGTACATCTTCGCCGGCACGGACACGAAGAATCCGCCCTACGACGCGCAGACGGGGACGTGGGTCAACCAGAACGGCCAGGACATTCTCGTGGAGATCGGCAAGGGCATCTATCTGCCGATCAACGTGCTGGGGAAGGACGTATTTGCCGTGCCCGACGCGGCAAACGGCATCTTCGGCGTCCTTGACGCCATCGCCCGCGGCCTGGGCGGCGACGCGACAGTGGACCTCAACGTGCAGCTCGGCAAGCTGGATGACCAGCTAGACAACCTCCTCGCCGTGCGGGCCACCGTGGGGGCGCGGATGAACCGCTTCGAACTGATCCAGTCGCGCCTCGAGGCCGACGAGGTGAACGTGACGCGCCTCCTGTCGAAGGAGGAAGACGCCGACATGGCTGAGGTGATCACCAACCTGAAGACGGCGGAGAACGTCTACCGCGCCGCCCTGGCCGCCGGGGCGCGGATCATTCAGCCCTCCCTCGTGGACTTCCTGCGGTGAGGAGGGGCCGCCGTGCAGCTGCCGCGCCTGGAAATCCGCCAAACCTTCGCCCGCCTGGGCCTGGAGATCACCCGCCCGGTGCAGGAAATCGAGCAGCCGAAGCCCGACCTCGGCCTCACGCAGCGCCCGGCGCGCCTCACCATCGAGCGCGTGCCGGGCCGTCTCGTCATCGACCAGTCGGAGGCGTGGGCCGCATCGGGCCTGAAAGATCCCCTCACGCTGGCGCGCGACTGCGCCGCCGAGGGACGCGAGGCGGCGCTGGACGGCATCGCCCGCATCGCCGAAGAAGGCGACCGCCTGCGGGCTATCGAAACGGGCGAGAACGCCATTGCGGCCATCGCAGCCGAAAAGGCCCTGCCGCCGCCGGCCGATTTCACCATTGCGCTCATGCCCTCACCCTTTAGCGTGAAGATGCGCTACGAGCCGACGCGGCTTCTGCTGCACTGGGAGCTCGGCGGCGCGTTTTTTGATCCCAAGACGCATCGGCCCGTGCACCGGTACATCCCGGGCAAGGTGAATCCCTATTTGCTGCAAAAACAGCAGTTGGAGATCGCGGTGGTGATGCCGCAGGTGGACCGCCGGGCCTGAGCCGCTGTGAAATCCCCCTTAAGGCTTTCCTGCTGTTGGATTCTTGCAGAAGAGTGGAGGTTGTGTGAATGACGCTGCCTGCGGACAAGATTATCACCTTTCCCGAAGGACTGCCGGGCCTGGAAGGTCTCCGGCGTTTTTGTCTGGTTTCCCTCGGTGAGGATGCGCCCTTTGACGTGCTGCAGGCCGTCGACAACCCCGCCATCCGTCTCGTTACACTCGATCCGTTCCGGTGGTACCCGGGGTATGCCGTTGACCTGTCCGATGCCGAGGCGGAAGCCCTCGACCTGCGTGCGCCGGAGGAGGCCGTGGTGCGGGCGGTCGTGGTGGTGCGGGAGCCCCTCGAGCACTCGACGGTCAACCTGATGGCGCCGATCGTCATCAACGGGCGCACGCGCGTAGGCCGGCAGGTGGTGCTCCACGACAGCCCCTATTCCCTGCGCCATCCGCTCACGGCACCGCTTTCGGTTTCGGGGAACCGGCAGATGACGTGGGGCGAGCCGGCGGAAGGGAGCGGCTGCTGATGCTGGTCCTAACGCGGAAAGCGGGCGAGTCGATCGTCATCGGGCACGACATCGAGGTGACCGTTCTCGAGGTGCGGGGCGAGCAGGTGAGGCTGGGCATCCGCGCCCCACGCCATGTGGCCGTGCACCGCACGGAGGTCTACCTGGCGATTCAGGCCGAAAACCGTGAGGCGGCGCGGTCGGTTGCGGGGCTTGATGCGCTGGCGGCGTGGTGGGAGAGTCGAAAAAGGGAGAATGAGGGAGAAAACAAGGGACAAGAAGGTGAATAAAGGCCAAACTCGCGCCGCTGCTGCGGTTCTTCGCCGTTTTTGGCCTTCCGGAATCCCAAACAGTGTGTCGGGTTTGGTCGATGACACAAGTAGATAGCGGTGCCGCGGGCGGCCGACGCGGCGCGCGCTTTCCCCGCCACAGGGACGTGGCGAGACTACTCTTCACGGAGGAGGAAGGAGTCATGCGCATCAACCACAACATAAGTGCGTTGAACACCTATCGCATGCTGACGTTGAACAACACGGCAGTGGCCAAGTCGTTGGAGAAGCTCTCCTCGGGTCTGCGCATTAATCGCGCAGCGGATGATGCAGCGGGCCTGGCCATTTCCGAAAAAATGCGCGCTCAGATCCGCGGTTTGGAACAAGCGCAGCGCAACGCCCAGGACGCCATCTCGCTGATCCAAACAGCGGAAGGGGCCTTGAACGAGACCCACTCGATTTTGCAGCGGATGCGTGAACTGGCTATCCAATCCGCCAACGCCACCAACACTGATGATGACCGCAAAGCATTGCAGGATGAAATTAAGCAGCTGATTAGCGAAATCGATCGCATTGGGGAAACGACCGAATTCAACACGATGAAATTGTTGAATGGTACGTTGTCGGGGAATCAAGTTGGCGGTGTGGGCAGCAAACTGGGGGATGCAACCGCCGCTTATATTCTCGTAGATGACTTTAATCCCGGCTCTTCAGTGACCAGTGGTATTTCTCAAAATGTACAGGTGATTGTTGATGGTGTGACGTTCAATCTGACGGGTGTAACTGGCGAAGATCAGTTCCAATGGTTCCAGTCCCTACAAACGAAATTGTATGCAGCCATTGATGCTTATAATGCTGCCAATCCCAATGCTCCAGTAGTCAAACCGACGTTTGAAATTAAAGATGTTCAGTCCCAAACGAGTATGGACTTTGTGATCACCAGCGGGACGAAGGGAAGCAAGTTCCAGATTGAAATCCGCCTGCTGGATGATCCGTCCAATACCAGCGCTCCTGCTGCTACCGACCTCGTTGCGGAGTTGATCAATAATAACAACTGGACTGCAGGGTCTGACGGTCAGCTGAGTGCTACTGCTGCTGATGCTGTAACGAAACTTAATGACACCGACAAGCTGAAGATGGTGGTAAACGGTTATACCATTGAAGTAATGCTGAACACGGTGGGTGAGGGTACTTATAATGCAGGAGATGATATGACGCAGTTGGCATCTGACCTGGAAACGGACATTAATGCTGCGCTAGCTAACTACAAAGACCTCACCGGTGTCGATTTCGGAACGGTTACAGTTTCCGTTAAAGACGGTGCGCTTGTGGTCGAATCCAGCAACCCGGATACGGTGACAATCCAGTTTGGTGTCTATGACGTTTCCAATGCCTTGGGTCTTGCGGGTACGGGTACGGCCGTGACGGGTGGCTTGAACTTCCATATTGGCGCGAATAAGGGGCAAACTCTCAATCTCCAATTGAATGATATGCGTGCAGCAGCGTTGAACGTGGCGGACGTTGACATTTCCACGGCTGATGGTGCTCAGAACGCCATTGCCAAGTTGGATAGCGCGCTGAAGAAGGTGTCGGAAGAGCGCGCTAAACTGGGTGCGATCCAAAACCGCCTCGAGCACACTATCAACAACCTGGGCACGGCGGCCGAGAACCTGACGGCGGCGGAGTCCCGTATCCGCGACGTCGATATGGCCAAGGAAATGATGGAGTTCACGAAGATGAACATCCTCGCCCAGGCGGCTACGGCCATGCTGGCCCAGGCCAACCAGACGCCGCAGGGCGTGTTGCAGCTGCTGCGGTAATCCAGGTAAGCTTTATTGGGGGTCGGTTTTTCCGGCCCCCTGTTTATTTGGGTTTCGGTTTGTTCAAAACGCCTTAAAACGTGCCAGCGTTCTGCCGATAGAAACAGTAAAGCCACCGTTTCTTTCCGGGAGGTACTGCCCATGTCGGGAGTACAGGGAATCGGCGCGAAGCAAGACAGGGCCAAACTTCTCCCCCTTCCCCCTTCGGAACAAGGGGCACGCGTGTTGCGGGATTCGCCACCCGCGTCCGACCGGACGTCCCGTTTTCAGCCTGAAAAATCCCGTGAAACGGCTTTCGAACAGCTGGTCGAACAGGTGGAAAAGGCCAACCGCTTCTTCCTCAACCACCACACCCACTTGGAGTTTTCCATCCATAAAGAAACGAAGGCCATCATCGTCCGCATCATCAACAGCGAGACGCAGGAAGTGCTCAAGGAGATCCCGCCGGAAAAACTGCTCGACCTGGTGGCCAAGCTGTGGGAGATGGCGGGGCTGCTGATCGACGAAAGACGTTAACCGAGGAGGTGATCCCGCATGGTGATGCGCATTTCCGGTTTTGCCTCTGGCCTCGACATCGACCAGATCGTCTCTGACCTCATGAAGGCCGAGCGCATTCCCCTTACGCGCCTGGAGCAGCAGCGGCAGCTCGTGCAGTGGCAGCGCGAGGCGTACCTGGCCGTCAACAGCCAGCTCCTCAAGCTGCGCAACGCGGCCTTCGACCTGAAGCTCTCCAGCGCGCTCAACCTCAAGCAGATCGATATCACGGGCAATGCCGGCGCTGTCAGCGCCAAGGCCACGGGCGGGGCTATAGACGGGGTGATCACCGTCGAGGTGAAACAGGTGGCCACGGCGGCGCGGACAATCAGTGACACCCTGAGCTGGATAACCGATCCGGTGAATGACCCGAACAAGCCGCTGGCCGAACTCAAAGATAGCAATAATAACGCTTTGTGGACGGGAACCTATTCGATCACCATCAACGGCGTGACGATCACCGGCGACGCCGGCACCGATTCACTCAACACGCTGCTCCACAAGATCAACACGAGCAGCGCCGGCGTGACGGCCTACTACGACGCGGCCAACAAAAAGATTTCCTTTACCGCGAAAGAGGCGGGGTGGGTCAACGGCCCGAACCGCGACGGGGCGACGATCACCTTTGACGACGGCGGCAGCGGCTTTCTGGGGACGGTGCTCGGCGTGGATCGGATAAACGAAAACCTGAAAAACGACGCCGTGACCGCCGCCCAGAAGGCGGTCGTCACGATCAACGGCCTTGAGTCAGAGCAGAATACGAATACCCTCACCGTGAACGGCATCACGATCACTCTGAAAGCGGTGGGCACGGCCACCCTCACCGTCCGCACCGACGTCGACGCCGTGGTGGCGAAGATCAAGGCCTTTGTCGACACGTACAACGAAACGCTGTCGCTGTTCCAGACCAAGCTCACCGAGAAGCGCTACCGCGACTACCTCCCGCTCACCGAGGAACAGAAGAAGGAGATGACCGAGGAGCAAATCAAGCTGTGGGAGGAGAAGGCCAGGAGCGGCCTTCTGCGCGGTGACAGCGTGCTGCAGGCGCTGGAGCAGAGCCTGCGGTCCATCGCCACCGCCGTGTACAACACGGGGAGCAGCGCGGTGAACTCCCTGGCGTCGATCGGCATCCGCTCCCTCAGCTACCAGGACAACGGGAAACTGTACGTGGACGAGGCGAAGCTGCGGCAGGCCATCGAAACGGATATCGAGGCGGTGAAGAAGCTCTTTCAGCAAAACGGCGCGACGGAAGCGGAAAAGGGCATTGCCGTCCGCCTGTACGACCGCGTGGCCCAGGCGATGAAAGAGGTGACGCGCAAGGCCGGCAGCGACCCGAACGTGCTCGACAGCAGCGTGCTCGGCTGGCAGCTGCGCGACCTCAATGCGCGCATCTCGGCGTGGGAGCAGAAGCTCATCGACATCGAGAACAAGTACTACCGGCAGTTTACGGCCATGGAGCAGGCCATTAGCCGCTACAACATGCAGGCAATGTTCCTGGCTCAGCGGTTCGGCGGAGGTGCGCAAGGATGAACCCGACCATGCAGCAGTATCGCCAACAGGTGGTGCAGACGGCGACGCCGGCGCAGCTCCTGCTCATGCTGTATGACGGGGCCATCCGCTTCACCAAGCAGGCGATTGTCGCCACCAAGGAAAAGCGCATCCAGGAGGCCCACGAAGCCAACCTGCGGGTGCAGGACATCGTGCGCGAGTGGATGGTCACCCTCGACCCCTCGTATCCGATCGCCCAAAACCTCATGGCCCTCTACGACTATTTCCTGCACCTGCTCATCCAAGCCAACGTGAAGAAGGACGCCGCGCCGCTGGAGGAGCTCCTGGGCTACCTCGAGGAGCTGCGCGACGCCTGGGCCCAAGCGGCCAAGCAGGTGGCGGGGCAGATGGCCCTGGCCGAGGGCGGCGCGAAGCGATGAGCGGAGACGTTCGCGCCGCCGCCCTGCGCCACTGCGAGGCGGTGCTGGTGCAGACGCGGACCTTTCTCAACGCCGCGGGCAGAGGGAGCATGGTGCAGCCGCAGGACCCGCTTGCCTCCGGTAACCAGGCGGCCGGGCAACCCGGCCCGGCGATCGGCGTCGACGACGCGGTGGCCCGGGCCGAGGCCCTCGTCGCCGCGCGGGAGGCGCTGGTTTCGATCCTGAAGGCCCACCCGCACCTGGAAGGCGACCCCGACGTCCGGCGGGCCGTGCGGGCCATCCTGGCCCACGACGAGGCGGTGCGCGCGGCCATGCGCGACCTCCACGAGCGGCTGGGCGCACGGATTGGCCAGCTCCGCGCGGCCAAGCGCCAGCAGGCGGCGTACCAGGGTGCGGTGGTCGAGGCGGTGTTTGTGGACCGGACGTTGTAGCGCAGCCGATCCCCGGGCAGCAGCCGAAGAAGAGCCGTATCCATCCACCCTCGTGCTGTGCTAAGATGGAACCAAAACGGGCGAAGGGCGGGGAGCGCGTTGAATGAGGCGATGTTCCACCTGGTGTTGGACGAGCTGAAGGCTTTGCGGCAAGAGGTAACGGGCCTCAACGGCAAGATTGAGGGCTTGCGTCAGGAGCTGCACGAGCAAGTTGCGGGTCTCGACGGCAAGATTGAGGGCTTGCGCCAGGAAATGCACGAGCAGGTCGCCGGTCTCAACGGCAAGATTGAAGGCCTGCGCCAGGAAATGCATGACCAGGTGGCCGGCTTGCGCCAAGAAATGCATGAACAGGTAGCTGGCTTGCGGCAGGAGATGCACGAGCAGGTAGCTGGCTTGTGGCAAGAAATGCACAAGCAGGTGGCCAACCTTAACGGCAAGCTCGAAGACCTGCGTCAAGAGATGCAGGAGAGCATCGCTCACCTCGACGGCAAGGTTGAAGGCCTGCGACAGGAGATGCGCGAAAAGTTTTCCGAAACCCTCGGCATTTGCCGCGCGCTGCAACAGGCCATCTACGAGGGCGACGATTCGCTGAAAGAACAGCTCGAGCGGGTGGAGCAAAAGCAGGATTTCTTTGTGAAGCGGTTGGTGCAAGCGGAGTTTGAGATCGATCGGATCAAACAACGCTTGTTGCAAAAATGAGCCGCTCGTGCAGCGAAGCCCCCGGATGGAGCTGGGGGATGTTTTTTTGCACTTTTCCAGAAGGAAAATCGCTTTCAATTCTCGAATAGTGCCAACAATCCGTCATATTTTAAAAACAGACCGGCTCCTTGACAAAGGAACCGTCCCCGTGAATCCCGCGAAGGGTTGTGGACAACGTGGACAACCGAGCTGTGGACAATGTGGACAAGCTTGTGCATAACTGTCGGGGTGCGGGTTGCGCCTGTGGAAAGCGGTGGGGACGCCTTGGGGATAAGCGGTGTTGCACAGATTTCCGTTGCGTTTCTATGCATCTCTTCGTATAATCATGCTGATTGATCTTGCTGAAGCCGAAGGAGGAGAGGAAGCATGCGCCTTCGTTACGGAACGCTGATCGTCTGGCTCTTGGCCCTTGCCCTCGTCGCGGTCGGTTGTGGAACGCAGCAAACGGCGCAAACGGGATCGGGCGGGGAGGCGGCCGACGGGAAAAAGACCCTCGTCGTCGGCATGGACGCGTCGTTTGCGCCCTTTGAGTACGTTGACGCGAACAATCAGCTGACCGGCTTCGATGTCGACCTGATGAAGGCCATCGCCAAGGAAGCGGGCTTTGCGGTGCAATTCAAGAACACCTCGTGGGAAGTGCTGTTCCTCACGCTCCAAAACGGGGAGACGGACGTGCTCATTTCGGGAATCACGATCACCGACGAGCGCAAGAAAACGATGGACTTCTCCGAGCCGTACTTTGAAGCGGCCCAGCTCATTGCCGTGCGGGAAGACGCGAACGTGACCCAGTTCGCCGACCTCAAGGACAAAAACCTGACCGTGGGTGTGCAAACCGGCTCGACGGCGGATACCATCGTGAGCGAGCTGCTGGGCAAAACCTCGCCGAACATCAAGCGGTACGAGACGGTGCCCAACGCGATGCAGGCGCTGCAGATCGGCGATGTCGACGTGGTGGTGGCCGACAACGCCGTGGTGCAGAACTACCTGAAGAACAATCCCGATGCCAAGCTGAAAACGGTGGAAGACGAGGCGTTCCCGAAGGAGTACTACGGCATTGCCGTGAAGAAGGGGAACAAGGAGCTGCTCGACAAGATCAACAAGGCCCTGAAAACGCTCAAGGAAAACGGCACGTACGACCGGTTGTACGAAAAGTATTTCGGGAAAGCCAACTGAAGCGACTTGACGCACGCAAACGCCGACGGCCCGCGCGTCCATGGCGGTGCCGTCGTTCTTTCCGTTTTCCAAGGCGGGCGCGTGCACGGTTCCGATGTCGCTCGCCCGTCCATCACGACGCGTTTCGGGACGTTGCCCCGAGGAGGATGGGAGATGTTTGATTGGAGCATCATCGTCGCCTACGCGCCGCTGTATGCGGAGGGCTTTTTTCGCGCCGTCTCCATCACCGCGGTGTCGATCCTGATCGGCACCGTGCTCGGCATGTTTCTCGGCATGGGGCGCCTGTCGAAGCGCAAGTGGCTGCGCGCGCCCATTGTCACCTACGTCAACTTCATGCGTGGCACGCCGCTCCTGGTGCAGATCTTCATCATCCACTTCGCTCTCATCCCCACGCTGTTTGGCCAGTCCCTCGGTGTGTGGGTGTCCGGCATCACCGCCCTGAGCCTGAACAGCGCCGCGTACATCGCCGAGATCTTCCGCGCCGGCATCCAGTCCATCGACCGCGGGCAGATGGAGGCGGCGCGGTCGCTCGGCATGCGCTACAGCCAGGCGATGCGCTACGTCATCCTGCCGCAGGCCTTCAAGCGCATGCTGCCGCCCCTTGGCAACGAGGCCATCATGCTGCTCAAGGATTCCTCGCTGCTCATGGTCATCTCCTTCCCGGAGCTGATGTACGCGTCCAAAACGGTGATGGGGGCCACGTCGCGGGCGTGGGAGCCGTACCTGACGGCGGCGGCGCTCTATTTGGTGGTCACCCTGCTTCTGGCGCGGCTCGTGTCAAAGCTGGAGGCGCGCTACTCGAACCAATAAGGCTGTTTGGGATCGCGCGGGGGAAGGCCCTCCGCGTTTTTTGCATCCCAAGCAGGAAAGCGCCTTCAATTGATGGAATACTCGTATTAGAGGAAATCATCAAAACCAAGCAGCCTCGCGGGAGGAAGGGAGGGCGCAACCGGCGGGCGAGCGGACCTTGTGGAAAACGGGGTTGTGGACAATGTGGACAAACCTGTGCATAACGGACGGCAAGGAGAATGGCCATGTGGAAAGCGGTGGGGATAAGGTGGGAAAGATGTCGAAACGGGGTGGGTGATGTCGAAAATTGACGTTGATTTCTTATTCACGAACACGTATAATCATTCGTAATTTGGCATTTTCCCATTTAACGTGGTAATGTGCCGTTGCGTCGGGCCTTTCGCTGGAAAGCCGGCAAAGGGCGCAAGGCGCAGACGGGTGTAAGGGTGCCACAACACCTTCGGGACGAGGAGGGTCCAGATGAACGCACTGCGCAGGTGGATAACCGGTTTCGCGCTGGCGGCGCTGGTGGTGACGGCGGCCGGCTGCGGGACGAAGGCGATCGACGCGGGACAGGCGGGGGGAGGCAGCAAGAAGACGATCGTCGTCGGCACCGACGCCGCCTATGCGCCCTTTGAGTACATCGACGCCAGCAACACCATTGTCGGGTTCGACATCGACCTCATGAAGGCGATCGCCAAGGCGGCCGGCTTTGACGTGCAGTTTGTCAACACGGTGTGGGAGGGCATTTTCATCACCCTGCAGAACGGCGAGCGCGACGCCCTTATCTCGGCCATCACGATCACCGACGAGCGGAAGAAGACCATGGATTTTTCCGATCCGTATTTTGAGGCCACCCAGCTGATCGCCGTTCCGGAGAACGCCGACGTGACCAAGTTTGAGGACCTGAAGGCGAAGAATCTCCGCGTCGGGGTGCAGACCGGCACGACGGGCGACGTGGCCGTCAGCAAGCTGCTCGGCAAGACGTCGCCGAACATCAAGCGCTACGATACGACGCCGCACGCCCTGCAGGCGCTGGCCATCGGGGAAGTGGACGCCGTGGTGGCGGACAACGCGGTGGTGCTCCACTACATCCAAAGCAACCCCAACGCCAAATTCAAGGTTGTCTCCGACCCGTCGTTCCCCAAAGAGCACTACGGCATTGCCGTGAAGAAAGGGAACAAGGAGCTGCTCGACAAGATCAACCAGGGTCTGAAGGCGATCAAGGCGAACGGCCAGTACGACGAAATTTACCAGAAGTATTTCGGGACAAAGAAATAAAGTTGTCGGCCTTCCCCGTTCAGGGGGGAGCGGGGCGATCTGTGGGGCTCGGGGCGGCTGACGGTGGCTGCGGGCGGGTTTGCGAAAAATGTTTTGGCGATTTTTGTTGACTCTCCCTCGGCTACGTGGTATACTACAATCAAGTGGGGTCGCCCTCACGAAAATTTTGAGAAGGAAAGGATTGTGTTTCATGCAAGGTCGAGTCAAATGGTTTAACGCGGAGAAGGGTTACGGGTTCATCGAGCGCGATGATGGCGGCGACGTGTTCGTGCACTACACCGCCATCCAAGAAGAAGGGTTCCGGACGTTGGAAGAAGGGCAACTCGTCCAATTTGACATCGTGGAGGGCCCCCGCGGACCGCAAGCGGCCAACGTCGTCAAATTGCGCTAAGCGGTCGGAGTCCGTCAACCCGGAAACGTCGTGAAACGCGCGACGACACGAAACCCTCGGGCGTGTTCCCGGGGGTTTTTCATTTTGAGATGCCACGATTTTGTTAAGGTTTGCGGAAGCCGAAAGCAGGATTTTGGGCCTTCGAACCGGAATAGGTATGGTACATGGGGAAAGGAGGATCTGGCGATGCGGTTCAACGTCCGCGGCGAAAACCTCGAGATCACGCCTGCCCTTCGGGAGTACGCGGAGAGGAAGGTGAGCCGGCTCAAGCGCTATTTTGCCGACGTGCCCGATTTGGACGTGCAGATCACCATGCGCGTCGTGAGGGAGGCGCACACGGTGGAGGTGACCCTTCTCCTTCCGCGCCTGCTGCTGCGCGCCGAGGAGACCAGTGCCGACATGTATTCGTCGATCGACTTGGTCGTCGACAAGCTGGAGCGGCAAATTCGCAAGTACAAAACCAAGATTTACCGAAAATTCAGACAAGACGGCAGCCTGCGGGACCTCATCCGCGGCGCGGAGCCCGAAAACGGCCAGGCCTTCGAGGAGGAAGAGCTGGAGATCCCCATTGTCCGCGTGAAGCGGTTCAACCTAAAGCCGATGGACCCCGAGGAAGCCGTGCTGCAGATGAACCTCCTGGGCCACAACTTCTTCGTGTTTGCCAACGCGGAGAACCATCACGTGAACGTCGTCTACCGGCGCAAGGACGGCACGTACGGGTTGATTGATCCAGAGGCGTAATGAAAGCGCTTTGATCTCCGGTGCAAGCATGATCCGCTCCCCGGGCTTACGCCGGCTGTCCCGCTTCGGCGGGGCGGGCGGAAAGCCGAAGCGGGAGCATTTCTTTTTTCCTATTTAACGGATGCGATGGTATAATACCTGTTTAGAGGCGACAAGGGGTGATGCAACCCATGTTGGGGCTGTTGAAAAAGTGGATCGGCGACGCCAACGAGCGGGAAGTCAAGCGCTTGTGGCGTGACGTCGAAAAGATCAACGATTGGGAGCCGAAGGTGGCGCGCCTGTCCGATGCCCAGCTGCGCGCCAAGACCGACGAGTTCAAAAACCGCCTGGCGCAGGGGGAGACGCTGGATGACCTCCTCCACGAAGCGTTTGCTGTGGTGCGCGAGGCGGCCAAGCGCGTCCTCGGCATGCGCCACTTCGACGTGCAGCTGATGGGCGGCATCGTGCTGCACCAGGGGCGCATCGCCGAAATGAAGACCGGGGAAGGGAAAACCCTCGTCGCCACGCTGCCGGCGTACCTCAACGCCCTCTTGGGCAAAGGGGTGCACGTGGTGACGGTGAACGAATACCTGGCCCAGCGCGACGCGACGCAGATGGGCAAGGTGTACGAATTCCTCGGCCTCACCGTGGGCCTCAACCTTCAGGGGATGAGCACGGAGGAGAAGAAGCGGGCCTACGCGGCCGACATCACCTACGGCACGAACAACGAGTTCGGCTTCGACTACCTGCGCGACAACATGGTGCTCTACAAGGAGCAGATCGTGCAGCGGCCCCTTTTTTATGCCATCATCGACGAGGTGGACAGCATCCTCATCGACGAGGCCCGCACGCCGCTCATCATCTCCGGGCAGGCGGCCCAGTCGACGGAGCTCTATTACATCGTCGACCGCTTCGTCCGCCAGCTGAAGCCCGGCGAGGACTACACGGTGGACGAGAAGGACCGCCGCGTGATGCTCACCGAAAAGGGCATCGCCCGGGCCGAAGAATACTTCAACATCGACAACCTGTACAACACCGAGCACATGCTGCTCAACCACCACATCCAGCAGGCCTTGAAGGCCCACGCGCTGATGCGGCGCGACGTGGACTACGTGGTGGAAAACGGCCAGGTGATCATCGTCGATGAGTTCACCGGCCGCCTGATGCACGGCCGGCGCTACAGCGACGGGCTGCACCAGGCCATCGAGGCGAAAGAGGGCCTTGAGGTGCAGAACGAGACGATGACGCTGGCCACGATCACCCTGCAGAACTACTTCCGCATGTACCAGAAGCTGGCCGGGATGACCGGCACGGCGAAGACGGAAGAGGAAGAGTTCAAGAAGATCTACGGCATGGACGTCGTCGTCATCCCGACGAACAAGCCGATGATCCGCAAAGACCTCCCCGACGTGGTGTTCAAGACGGAGGAGGCGAAGTACCGGGCGGTGGTGGAGGAGATCGTCCGCCGCCACAAGAAGGGCCAGCCCGTGCTCGTCGGCACCACGTCGATCGAGAATTCCGAGCGGCTGTCGGCCATGCTGAAGAAACGCGGCATCCCCCACGAGGTGCTGAACGCCAAGCACCATGCCCGCGAGGCGGAGATCATCGCCCGCGCCGGGCAGAAGGGGGCCGTGACCATCGCCACGAACATGGCCGGCCGCGGGACGGACATCGTCCTCGGCGAAGGGGTAGCCGAGCTGGGCGGCCTGCACGTCATCGGCACCGAGCGGCACGAGAGCCGGCGCATCGACAACCAGCTGCGCGGCCGCGCCGGGCGCCAGGGCGACCCGGGGTCGTCGCAGTTCTTCCTTTCCCTTGAGGACGAGCTGATGCGCCGCTTCGGCTCGGAGAACATCATGAGCATGATGGAGCGGCTGGGCTTTGACGACGACCAGCCCATCGAGAGCCGCCTGGTGACGAAGGCCATCGAGGCGGCCCAAAAGCGCGTCGAAGGGATGAACTTCGACCTGCGCCGCCTCGTGCTCCAGTACGACGACGTGATCAACCAGCAGCGCGAGGTCATCTACAAGCAGCGCCGCGAGATCCTCGAGCGCGACAACATCCGCGACATCGTCATCGGGATGATCGAGAGCGTGGCCGAGCGGCTGGTCGACGAGCACTGCCCGGATGACCAGGTGCCGGAGGACTGGCGGCTGGACGAGCTCGTCGAGCAGGCCAAGAACCTCTTCCTGCCCGACGTGCCCCTCGAGACGAAGGAGATCTGGGGCAAGGAGCGGGAAGAGATCCTCGACGTGCTGAAGGCGAAGATCGCCGAGCAGTACGAAAGGCGCGAGGCGGAGATCGGGCCGGAGATCATGCGCGAGTTCGAGAAGGTGGTCGTCCTGCGCGCCGTCGACTCGAAGTGGATGGACCACATCGACGCCATGGACCAGCTGCGCCAGGGCATCCACCTGCGCGCCTACGGCCAGACCGATCCGCTGCGCGAGTACCAGTTCGAAGGGTACAACATGTTCCAGGAGATGATCGCCCGCATCGAGGAAGAGGTGGCCACGTACATCATGCGCGCCCAGGTGGCAGGCAACCTGCAGCGCCAGGAAGTGGTGAAGCCGGTGGCGACGAGCGGCGGCTCAATCTCCGGCGACGAACCGGCGCGCCAGCCGGTGCGCGTGGCGAAGATCGGGCGCAACGACCCGTGCCCGTGCGGCAGCGGGAAGAAATACAAGAAGTGCTGCGGGGCCCAGGAGGCGTAACGTCGCGTTTCCCCCGTCTCGCGCGTTTTCCGGTGCGCGCAAGGCGGCGCGTTTCCGGTAGCGCGATGAGGCGTTTGTTACCTATACTAATACCAAACACCGATCCAGGGGTGATGATGGTGACGATCCTGTCCCTTGCCGAACTGAAGGCCGAGCTTTCCATCACAGCCAAGCGATTGGCGGAAATCAGGGGGTCTCTTTGACCTCCCTGGGAAGAAGGCGCGCATCGCTGCCCTTGAGGAACAGATGGCCGCTCCCGACTTCTGGGACGACAACGCTGCAGGCCAGAAGGTGATCGGCGAGCTGAATGCCCTCCGAAAGCAGGTGGAAACCCTCGAGGGGCTCCAGGCGACCTATGACGACCTCGAGGTGATGGTGGAACTGGCCCAGGAGGAGGACGACGAGTCGCTCCTGCCGGAAATCGCCGAGGGCCTGGTCAAGCTGAAGGAGAAGCTCACCCAGTTTGAGCTGGAGCTGCTCCTGAATGGCCCCTACGACAAGAACAACGCCATTGTGGAGATCCATCCGGGTGCCGGCGGGACGGAATCGCAGGACTGGGCGTCGATGCTCCTGCGCATGTACACCCGCTGGGCGGAGGACAAGGGGTACGAGGTGGAGACCCTCGACTACCAGCCCGGCGAGGAAGCGGGCATCAAGAGCGTGACGCTGCTCATCAAGGGGCACAACGCCTACGGCTACCTGAAGGCGGAGAAGGGCGTGCACCGGCTGGTGCGCATCTCCCCCTTCGACGCGGCGGGCCGCCGCCACACGTCCTTCGTCTCCGTCGACGTGATCCCGGAGATGGACGACGACGTGGAGGTCGAGATCCGGCCCGAAGACCTGCGCATCGACACGTACCGCTCGAGCGGCGCCGGCGGCCAGCACGTCAACAAGACGGAGTCGGCCGTGCGCATCACCCACCTGCCGACGGGCATCGTGGTGACGTGCCAGTCGGAGCGCTCGCAGATCCAGAACCGCGAGCGAGCGATGAAGATTCTCAAGGCGCGGCTGCTCGAGCTGAAACGCCAGGAGCAGGAGAAGCAGCTGGCCGAGCTGCGCGGCGAGCAGAAGGAGATTGCGTGGGGCAACCAGATCCGCTCCTACGTCTTCCACCCCTACACGCTGGTGAAGGACCATCGCACCGGTGTGGAGGTGGGGAACGTGCAGGCGGTGATGGACGGGGAGATCGACGTGTTCATCGACGCGTACTTGCGCCAGCAGGTGCAGAAGCGTGAAGCCGGCGGCCAAGGCGCGTAGCGCGGTCGCGCCGATTGCGGCGGGATGAAAGGACCGCGCATAACGGAGGAAACCAGGCGTAGGATGAACCAGGTGATGGGGCAACACGTTCGGCACAACCGTCGCCGTGGGCGAGCGACCGGATCGCGCACGAAAGTGGCCGAATACGGCCTGTTAACCGCGGGGGCCTTCCTCGTGGCCTTGGCCTTCAACCTCTTTTTAAACCCCAACGGCATCGCCACGGGGGGCGTGAGCGGGATCAGCACGATTGTGGAAGCCGTGTTCGGCGTGCGTCCGGCCCTCACGCAGTGGGCGCTCAACGTCCCCCTCTTTCTCGCCGGCGTGCGCATCCTGGGAGGCCAATTTGGTTTCAAGACGCTGTACGGCACCCTTGTCCTGCCGCTCTTTGTGCTCCTCACCGATTCCCTTCCGCCGCTCACCCGCGATCCGCTGCTGGCGGCGGTGTTCGGCGGCGTGGGGGTGGGGATCGGCCTGGGGCTGGTGTTCAAGGCCCGCGCCTCGACGGGCGGCACCGATGTGGCGGCGCAGATCCTGCACAGGTTCACCCGCTGGTCCTTAGGGCTGTGCATTTTGCTCATCGACGGCCTGGTGGTGCTCACGGCCGGGGTGGTGTTTGGACCCGAAGGTGCGCTCCACGCGCTTGTGGGCCTGTTTGTGACCGGGAAGACGATCGACCTCGTGCAGATGGGGCTGGGGTACGCCAAGATGGGCCTCATCATCTCCCGGCGCGAAGAGGCGATCCGCCAGGCCATCCTGCATGAGCTCGATCGCGGCGTGACGCGCATCCACGCTGTGGGCGGCTACTCGGGCCATGAGCGGCCCCTCCTCCTGTGTGTGGTCCATTGGCGCGAGGTGGCGAAGCTGAAGGAATTGGTGGCACGGATTGACCCGGAGGCCTTCGTCATCGTGACCGAGGTTCACGAGGTGCTCGGCGAAGGGTTTCAAGCCCTCGCCGGATTCAAACGATAAGGGGAGGCGGATATGATCCGGCACATCCCGACGGTGTACGGTGAGGCGCTGGTGGACGTGGCGCGGCGGATGCCGTCGCTGGTGGTGATCGCCGCGGAAGGCGCGCAGCCGCTTGTGGAACCCTTTGCCCGGGTGTTTCCCGACCGCACCTTTCGCGTGGCGACCGGCGGCGTCAACGCCCTGACCATGGCCGCCGCGCTGGCGCTGTGCGAAAAGACGCCGGTGGTGTTCACGGCGCAGACGCTGCGGTTTTGGTGGCCGCCCGAATGGCGCGTCGCGGCAGCCCCGATCAAGGTGGTCCGCGTCCTGGACGCGGACGACCCTGGGGAGCATGCTGCCGGTGCGGAGGAGCTGGCCCTCGTGCGCACCTGGCCGGACGGTGCGGCGGTGATTCCGGCGGACGAGGCCGAGGCGCGGGCAGCCTTGGAGGAGGCGGTGACGCGGCCCGTTTTCGTGTACCTCCGCCTTGATGTGGGCGAGCTGCCTGCGCGCGTGCCGGAGCTGGCCAACGCGCCCTTCCGCTGGGGGCAGGGGGTCCTCCTGCGCCCGGGCGGCGAGGTGCTGCTTTGCGCCACCGGTGTGGCCGTGCGGGCCGCGCTGGCGGCGGCGGAGCAGCTTGCGGCCGACGGTTTGCCGGCCGCCGTGCTCCACCTGCCCGCTGTGCAGCCCCTCGACGAGGCGCGTCTTGTCGAGGCGGCTCGGCCGGTCAAGGGCGTCGTCACGGTGGAGCCGGCCAGCGCCCGCGGCGGCCTGGGCAGCGCCATCGCCGAATGCCTCGCCGCACGCCTCCCCAAGCGGGTGCACCGCGTCGGGATGGCCGATGTGTACGCCGAAACGGGGGCGCGGGAGGAGGACGCCGTCGTCGCGCGCCTTGTGCAAGTCGCCCGCCAGATCGGGGCAAACTAGCGCTATGAAAGGGGACATCCCGATTTGGAAGGAGGGCGAGTCCATGCGCAATGGCAGGCGCGTTGCACGCCGCGTGCTGGTGGGCATGGCCCTTATGGCCATGCTGGTGGGGTGCCGGGCGGGCCAGGAACCGCAGCCCCCACAGGAAGCCACGCCCCAGCAGCCCGCGGCCGGCGGCTATGACGACGCCCGCGCGCAGGCCACGTACCGGCAAGCGTGCGCCTCGTGCCACGGGGCCAACCTGGAGGGCAGCGTCGGCCCGAACCTGCAAAAAGTGGGGGCGAAGTACAGCAAGGAGCAAATCCTTTCCATCATCCAGAACGGGCGGGGCCAGATGCCGGGCGGCCTCGTGAAAGGCGACGAGGCGGAGAACCTGGCAGCCTGGCTGGCCGACCGCAAATAGCGGGAAGGACGCGGAAGGATGGCGCATGTCGCGGAAGCCGATCGGTGACCGGTCGGCTTCTTTTTTTTCGCTGCACTCGTTTTTTTATGTAAGCGCTTTATCGCCGCCTCTGCCGTTTTCCGCGCCGTTTCACGGAAGAGGAAATTGGGGATTGAATGACTATACCTTTGACCGTATAATAATGCACATGAACCCGCTCCGAGACACGGGTGGCGACGGGGAGGAGGGGAAGGCGATGCGCGTGGCCATTTTGGGCGCGACCGGATACGGGGGAGCGGAGCTCGTTCGCCTGCTGCGCCGCCATCCCGAGGTGACGATCACGGCGGTGTACGGCCATTCCCAAAGCGGTAAGCCGCTGGCGGAGGTCTTTCCTCATTTGATGGATGTCGACGTCGAAGTCGAGCCGTTTGACGCATCCGACGCGGCGGCGCGGGCCGACGTGGTGTTCACGGCCACGCCGGCGGGCGTCAGCCACACGGTGATTCCCGCTCTGCTGGAGCGGGGCGTGCGCTGCATCGATTTGTCCGGCGATTTCCGGCTGAAGCGCCGCGAGACGTACCGCCAGTGGTACGGTAAGGAGACGGCCGAGGAGGCGCTCCTTGCGCGGGCGGTGTACGGGCTCGCGGAGTGGTTCGCCGACGCGGTGCGCGGTGCCGACCTGGTGGCCAATCCGGGCTGCTATCCGACGGCGACGCTCCTTGGCCTCCTGCCGCTGGTGAAGGAGGGTCTCGTCGAGGACGACGACATTGTCGTCGACGCCAAGTCCGGCGTGTCGGGGGCGGGGCGATCGCCGGGGCTTGCCACCCATTTCAGCGAGGTGAACGAAAACCTCACCGCCTACAAGATCGGCGTGCACCAGCACATCCCGGAGATGGAGCAGACCGTGACGGCGGTGACGGGTCGGGCGGTGCGCCTCACCTTCATCCCGCATCTCGTGCCGATGACCCGCGGGATTTTGGCCACGATCTACGCCCGGGCCAAGGCGGGCGTGACGGAACGCCACCTGCGCGAGGCCCTGGTTGCGGCATACGCCGACAAGCCCTTTGTGCGGGTGCGCCCCGCCGGCGTGGTGCCGCGCACGAAGGACGTGTACGGATCAAACTATTGCGATCTGAATGCCTTTTTCGACGCGCGAACGGGCCGCGCCGTTGTCGTGGCGGTCATCGACAACCTGGTCAAGGGCGCGGCGGGGCAGGCCGTGCAGAACCTGAACATGATGATGGGCTGGCCGGAAACCCTCGGCCTCGACCTGGGCCCGGTGTTCCCGTAAGTTCCCGCGATTCTCCATGGCGGAAGGACAGGTGGACGACATGAAGCACAGCGTGGTTTTCGCCCAAGGCGAGCAGGAAGCGGAATTGGCCGACAAATGGGGGATTCGCGTCGTGCCCGGCGGCAGCGTCACGACGCCGATGGGCTTTGTCGCCGGGGGCTTCCACTGCGGCATCAAGCGCAAGCGGCCCGACCTTGGCGCCATCCGCTCGGCGGTCCCGGCGACGGCGGCCGGCGTGTTCACCCAGAACCGGTTCCAGGGTGCGCCGCTTGTCGTGACGCGGGAGAGCCTGAAGGCGGAGGGCAAGCTGCAGGCGGTGGTGGTGAACAGCGGCATTGCCAACGCCTGCACGGGCAAGAAGGGGCTGGAGGATGCCTATGCCATGCGCCGGCTGGCCGCCGAGGTCCTTGACGTGCCGGAGCCCTATGTGGCCGTGGCGTCAACGGGGTGGATCGGCCGGCCGCTGCCGATGGACGTGGTGGCGGCGGGCCTTCGCCGGCTGCCCCATCACCTGGGTCCGCACAACGCCGAGGCTTTTTGCCAGGCGATCCTCACCACCGACACGTTCACCAAGTCCGTCTGCGTGGAGATGACCATCGACGGCAGGCGCGTTTGCCTCGCCGGGGCGGCGAAGGGGTCGGGGATGGTGAAGCCGAACATGGCCACGATTCTCGGCTTTCTGACCACCGACGCCGCCGTGGAACGGGAGGCGCTGCAGCGGGCGCTCAAGCGCGTGACCGATGAGACATACAACATGATCACCATCGATGGGGACACCAGCACGAACGACATGGTGCTCATTCTGGCCAACGGTCTGGCCGGGAACAACCCGCTCCACGAGGGCCATCCGGAGTGGGAGAAGTTCGAGCAGGCTCTCCTCTACGTGTCGCGCCGCCTCAGCCAGATGATCGCCCGCGACGGGGAGGGGGCAACGAAGCTGATCCAGGTGCACGTGCACGGGGCGGCGACGAAGGAGACGGCCCGCGCCGTGGCGAGGACGGTGATCGGCTCCAACCTCGTCAAGTCGGCCATGTTCGGCGAGGACGGCAACTGGGGCCGCATCATCGCCGCCGTCGGCTATTGCGAGGCGCCTATCGACCCGGAGACGGTGGACATTTGGGTCGGCGACGTGCAGCTGGTGAAAAACAGCCTGCCCGTGCCGTACGACGAGGCGGCGCTGCAGGCGCACCTGGAGCAGGAGGCGGTGCACATCACCATCGGCCTGAACCAGGGCCACGCGGAAGCGACGGCCTACGGCTGCGACCTCACCTACGAGTACATCCGCATCAACGCCAGCTACGGCCGGGTGTGAAGGAGGAAAGGACCCGATGGGCCAAGGGACGCTGGTGGTCAAATGCGGCGGGAGCGCGATGGACGCGCTGCCGGACGGCTTTTTCGCCGACCTGGCCGCCCTGTCGCGCAGCGGGATGGCGCCGGTGGTGGTCCACGGCGGGGGGCCGGCCATCTCCGCGCTGCTTGCGCGGCTCGGGATCGCGCCCGCCTTTGTCAACGGCCTGCGCGTGACCGATGAGGCCACCCTCGAGGTGGTGGAAATGGTCCTCGCCGGCGCGATCAACAAGCAGCTCGTGCGGCGGATCTGGCGGGCCGGAGGACGGGCGCTGGGCCTTTCGGGAAGCGACGGGGCGCTCCTCGTGGCCGAGCCGATCCCGGGGCCGCTGGGGCGTGTGGCGACGGTCAAGCGGGTGAACGCCGACCTGATCCGCCAGGTTCTGGCGCTGGGGTACATCCCCGTCATCGCGCCGGTAGGCATGGACGAGGCGGGCCAGGCGTACAACATCAACGCCGACACGGCGGCGGGGGCGGTGGCGCGGGCGCTGGCCGCCGAGCGGGTGGTGCTCGTCACCGACGTGCCGGGCATCTGGGTGGACGACGGCGGCGCGCGGCGGGTGCTCGACGTGCTGGACGCCGACGAGGCGGAGGCGCTCATCGCCCAAGGCGTGATCACCGGGGGGATGATCCCCAAGGTGCGCGCGGCGCTGGACGCCCTCGATGCGGCCGAAGAGGTGCGGATCGTCGACGGCCGCGAGCCGGGCGTCTTGCAGCGGGTTGCCGCCGGCGAGGCGGTGGGGACGCGCATCGTGCGCCAGACCCAGGCGGCGCCTGCCGGGAAAGGGGGCGCAGGCCGTGGCGCTGTTTGACACCTACGCCCGCTGGCCGGTGCGCGCCGTGCGTGGGGAGAAGCACTGGCTGTGGGACGAGAGCGGGCGGCGCTACCTCGACTTCACCTCGGGCATCGGCGTCACGAGCCTCGGCCACGTGCCGGATGCGGTGAAACAGGCCGTGGCGGCGCAGCTGGAGATGCTGTGGCATTGTTCAAATCTTTTCCAGATCCCGCTCCAGGAGCAGGTGGCGGCGAAGCTGTGCGCCGCAAGCGGCCTTGACCGCGCCTTCTTTTGCAACAGCGGGGCCGAGGCCAACGAGGCGGCGATCAAGCTGGCCCGGCGGTATTTCCAGGTGGTGAGGGGCGAGGAGCGGTACGAGGTGGTCACCTTCCACGGGTCCTTCCACGGCCGCACCCTGGCCACGCTGACGGCGACGGGGCAGGAGAAGGTGAAGGTGGGCTTTGCCCCGCTGCCGGAGGGCTTCCGGTCGGTGCCCTTCGGGGATCTGGCGGCGCTGGAGGCCGCCGTAACGGACAAGACGGCGGCGGTGCTGCTGGAACTCGTCCAGGGCGAAGGGGGCGTGGTGCCGGCGGAGCCCGCCTTTGTGCGCGGCGTGGCCGAATTGTGCTGCGAAAAGGGCCTCCTCTTGATCGTCGACGAGGTGCAGACGGGCATCGGCCGCACGGGATCGCTGTTTGCCTTCCAGCACTACGGCGTGGTGCCGGACGCCGTGACGCTGGCCAAGGGGCTGGGCAGCGGCATCCCCGTCGGGGCGCTGCTGGCCAAGGAGGACGTGGCCGCGGCCTTCGCGCCGGGCAGTCACGGCTCCACCTTTGGCGGCAACCCCGTGGCCATGGCCGCGGCGCTGGCCACGCTGGAGGAGCTGGAGCGCGGCGGGTGGCTCGAGCGGGTGCGCGCGATGGGGGCCCTCATGAAGGAGCGGCTCGAGGCGCTGGCTGCGCGGACGCCGGCTATTGTCGACGTGCGCGGCCTCGGCCTCATGCTTGGCGTCCAGGTGACGGTGCCGGTGGCCGACGTCCTGGCCGCGTTGCGCAGGCGCGGCGTGCTGATGCTGCCCGCCGGGACGGACGTGATCCGCCTCCTGCCGCCGTTTACGATCGGGCCGGCGGAAGTGGAGGTGGCGGTGCGGGCGCTGGGCGAGGCGCTGGACGAGGTGGCGGCGCAGGGGGGAGCCGCGAAGGCGGAGACGTAATCGACCGGGGAATCGCACGACAACGTGGGAGAGAGGAGCGATGGCGGTGAAGGGGTACTTGGTGCTCAGCACGGGGGACGTGATCGAAGGGACGTGGATCGGCGCGACAGCCGAGGCGGAAGGGGAGCTCGTCTTCAACACGGGGATGACCGGCTACCAGGAGGTGCTGACCGACCCCTCCTATGCCGGGCAGATCGTCACCTTCACCTATCCCCTCATCGGCAACTACGGGTTCAACGCGCAGGACGACGAGAGCGCCCGCCCGGCCCTCGCCGGGGTGCTCGTGCAGACGCCCTGCGACGCGCCCAGCCACTTCCGCGCGGCGGAGACGCTCCACGAGCGCCTGGCGCGGTTCGGCATCCCGGGGCTGTGCGGCGTCGACACGCGGGCGCTCACCCGGCTGATCCGCCGCCACCGCGCCGTGTTCGGCATGCTCACGCGGGATCCGGCCCGGGCCAAGGACTGGCGGCCGGGTCCGGTGCGGGGGACGGTGGCCCGCGTGTCGCGCAAGGCGCCGACGACGTGGGCGGGCGACGGCCCGCACGTCGTCGTCCTCGACTTTGGGGTGAAGGCCTCGATCATCGAGGCTCTGCGCGCGCGCGGCTGCCGGGTGACGGCGGTGCCCTACGACACGCCGCCGGAAGAGGTGCTCGCCCTGCGCCCCGACGGCCTCCTCTTTTCCAACGGCCCCGGCGACCCGAAGGAGCTCCTTCCCCTGCTCCCCGCGTGGCGCCCGGTGGTGGAGCGGATCCCGACCATGGGCATCTGCCTCGGCCACCAGCTCATCGCCCTCATGTTCGGCGCCGATACGGAGCGCCTGCCCTATGGCCATCGCGGCAACAACCACCCGGTGAAGGAGCTGGCCACGGGGCGGGTGTGGATCACCGCCCAGAACCACGGCTACGTCGTGCGCGAGGAGAGCGTGCCGCGGGGGGAGTTCGTCATCTCCCACCGCAACGTAAACGACGGGTCGGTGGAGGGCCTGGTGCACCGCCGCCTGCCCATCCTCACCGTGCAGTTCCACCCCGAGGCCCATCCGGGCCCGGCCGACTCCAGCGTCCTCTTCGACCGGTTCGTCGAGTTGTGCCAGACCGTGGGGGCGAAGCGCTATGCCTAAGGATCCAACCATCAAAAAGGTGCTCGTCATCGGCTCCGGCCCCATCGTCATCGGCCAGGCGGCGGAGTTCGACTACGCCGGAACGCAGGCCTGCCTCGCGCTGAAGGAGGAGGGCGTCGAGGTCGTCCTCGTCAACAACAACCCGGCGACGATCATGACCGACGACGAGATGGCCGACCGCATCTACCTCGAGCCGCTGACCGTCGAGCGCGTGGCGGCGATCATCGAGCGGGAGCGGCCCGACGGCCTCCTGCCCACCCTCGGCGGGCAGACCGGCCTGAACCTGGCGGTGAAGCTGGCCGAAGCCGGCGTGCTGGAGCGCTACGGGGTGCGCCTGTTGGGCACGCCGCTGGAGACGATTCAGCGCGGCGAGGACCGCGAGAAGTTCAAGGCCCTGATGGAGGAGCTGGGCGAGCCGGTTCCGGAGAGCACGGTGGCCGAGACGGTGGAGGAGGCCCTGGCCTTTGCCGCCGAGATCGGCTATCCGGTCATCGTCCGGCCGGCGTACACGCTGGGCGGCTCCGGAGGGGGCATCGCCGCCAACGAAGACGAACTGAAGCAGGTGGCCCGGCGCGGCCTCGAGGCCAGCCCGATCGGCCAGATCCTCGTCGAAAAGAGCGTCAAGGGCTGGAAGGAAATCGAGTACGAGGTGATGCGCGACGCCGCCGACACGTGCATCATCGTCTGCAACATGGAGAACGTCGACCCCGTCGGCGTGCACACCGGCGACAGCGTCGTCGTTGCCCCGTCGCAGACGCTCACCGACCGGCAGTACCAGATGCTGCGCAGCGTGGCGCTGAAGGTGATCCGCGCCCTCGGCGTCGTCGGCGGGTGCAACATCCAGTTCGCCCTTGACCCCCACTCCGACCGCTACTACCTGATCGAGGTCAACCCGCGCGTCAGCCGCTCCAGCGCCCTGGCCTCGAAGGCGACGGGCTACCCGATCGCCCGCATCGCGGCGAAGCTGGCCCTCGGCTACCGCCTCGACGAGGTGCGGAATCCCGTGACCGGCCACACCTACGCCAGCTTCGAGCCGGCCATCGACTACGTCGTCGTGAAGTGGCCGCGGTGGGCCTTCGACAAGTTCCCGCACGCCGACCGCACCCTCGGCACGCAGATGAAGGCCACCGGCGAGGTGATGGCCATCGACCGCACGATGGAGGGGGCCTTCCTCAAGGCGGTGCGCTCGCTGGAGATCGGCGTCGACCACCTGGCGCTGCCCGAGGCGGCGGCCCTCTCCGACGCCGAGCTGGAGGCGGAGATCCGCCGCGGCACCGACCGGCGGCTGTTCCTCATCGCCGAGGCCCTGCGGCGCGGCGTCGACGTGGAGACGCTGCACGCGTGGTCGGCCATCGACCGCTTCTTCCTCCGCGCCCTCGAACGCATCGTGGCCATGGAGCGGCGGCTCGCCGCATACGACTGGGCGTCGGTGCCGGCAGAGACGCTGAAGGAGGCCAAGCGGCTCGGCTTCTCCGACGCCTACCTGGCCCGGACCTTCGGCGTGACGCTGGCCGACGTGCGGGGGCGGTGGAAGGTGTGGGGCTGGGCGCCGTCCTACAAGCTCGTCGACACCTGCGCCGCCGAATTCGACGCCGAGACGCCGTACTACTACGCCACGTGGTGCGGCGTTGACGAGGTGGAGCCGCTCAAGAAGGAGCGGAAGGTGCTCGTCATCGGCTCGGGGCCGATCCGCATCGGCCAGGGCATCGAGTTCGACTACTGCGCCGTCCACGCGGCCAAGGCCCTCAAGCAGATGGGTGTCGGCGCCGTGGTGATCAACAACAACCCCGAGACGGTGTCGACCGACTTCGAGACGGCCGACCAGCTGTACTTCGACCCGCTGACCGTGGAAGACGTGCTGAACGTGGCCGAGAAGGAGGGCGTCGACGGCGTCCTCGTCCAGTTCGGCGGGCAGACGGCGATCAACCTGGCGGCGATGCTGGAGGCGCACGGCCTCAAGGTGCTCGGCACGCCGGTGGAGGCCATCCGCCGCACGGAGGACCGCGACGAATTCTACGCCCTCCTGCGCGAACTGGGCCTTCCGCACATCCCCGGCACCGGCGTGATGAGCGAGGAGGAGGCCTTCGCCGCGGCGAAGCGCATCGGCTACCCCGTCCTCATCCGCCCGTCCTTCGTCATCGGCGGGCGCGGCATGGCCGTCCTCGCCGACGAGGGGGAGCTGGCGCGGTACCTGGCGGAAAACCGCATTGCCGACGCCGACCGCTCGCTCTTTCCCCTGCTCATCGACCGCTACGTGACGGGCGTGGAGGTGGAGGTGGACGCCGTCAGCGACGGGCAAACGGTGATCATCCCCGGCATCTTCCGCCACGTCGAGCGCGCCGGGGTGCATTCCGGCGACAGCTACGCCCTCTTTCCCGCGCCGGATGTGCCCGAGGCAGTAACGGCCCGCCTCGTCGACGCCACCGTGCGCATCGCTCGCGCCATCGGCGCCGTGGGCCTCCTCAACATCCAGTTCGTCGTCTGCGGCGACAACGTGTACGTGCTGGAGGTGAACCCGCGCGCCTCGCGGACGGTGCCCATCGTGAGCAAGGTGACGGGCGTGCCGATGGTGGCCCTGGCCACCCAGGTCCAGCTCGGCCGGACGCTGCCCGAGCTGGGCTATCCGCGAACGGGCTTGCTGGAGCATCCGGGCTTCTACGCCGTGAAGGCGCCGGTCTTCTCCACGGTGAAGCTCCCCGGCGTCGACCCGGCGGTGGGGCCGGAGATGCAGTCGACCGGGGAAGGGATCGGCCTCGGGACGACGGTGGCTGAGGCGCTGTGGAACGCCCTGGCGTGGAAGGAGGGCGGGATCCGGCGCCTCCAGGCCGGCGACGCCGTGCTGGTGGCGCTGGCCGACGCCGACAAGGCGGCCTTCCTCCCGCTGGCCGCGAAGCTGGCCGCGCGGGGCGTGAAGCTGGTGGCGACCCCCGGCACGGCGCGCTTCCTCCAGCAAGACGGCTGGCCGGTGGCCCGCGCCGTCGACGCTGCGGAGGCGCTGGCCCTGCTGCGCGACGGGGCCGTGGCCGCAGCGCTGGTCACGCCGACGCGCGGACGGCGGCCGGAGACGGACGGTTTTCGCTTGCGCACGCAGGCGCTTCTTTCGGGTGTTCCCCTGTTCACCTGTGTGGACACCTTCGCCGCGTACCTCGAGGCGATGGGGACGACCGCCTCGACGCCGCGCGCGCTTGCCGATTATCGTGGCGCACGCGCGCACGTCTCGGCCGCGACGAAGAAGGAGGAGGTGCGACCATGAACCTGCCGGCGGCAAATCCGCGTAAGGACCGCGCTGCCGCCATTGCGGAGGGGCTGAAGGGGCGCGACTTTCTCGTCCTGGCCGACTTTACCGCGGCTGAGCTGGCCCATCTCCTCGACCTAGCCGCCCAGCTCAAAGCCCTGCAGAAGGAAGGGCGGCCGTTTGCCCCGCTCGCCGGCAAGACCCTGGCCATGATCTTTGAAAAGCCCTCGACGCGGACGCGGGTCTCCTTCGAGGTGGGCATGGCCCAGCTCGGCGGCCAGGCGCTGTTCTTGAGCCGCAGCGATCTGCAGCTGGGCCGGGGCGAGACGATCGGCGACACGGCGCGGGTGCTGTCGCGCTACGTCGATGCCATCATGATTCGCGCCTATTCCCACCGCCACGTGGTGGAGCTGGCCCGCGCGGCGACGGTGCCGGTGATCAACGGGCTGACCGATTTTGCCCATCCGTGCCAGGCGCTGGCCGATCTCCTCACGCTGCGGGAGGCGTTTGGCCGCCTGAAGGGGCTCAAGCTGGCCTACGTCGGCGACGGCAACAACGTCGCCCACTCGCTGATCGTCGGCGCGGCCAAGATGGGCCTCGACGTGGCCGTGGCCACGCCGGAGCAGTACGCGCCCCATCCGGCGGTGATGGAAACGGCCCGCGCATGCGCGGCGGAAGCGGGCGGCTCGGTGACGTGGACGACGGATCCGGCGGCGGCCGTCTCCGGGGCCCACGCCGTCTACACCGACGTGTGGGCCAGCATGGGCCAGGAGGACGAGGCCGAGGCGCGCAAGGCGATCTTCGCCCCGTACCAGGTGAACGCCGACCTGATGGCCAAGGCCGACCCGCAGGCCGTCTTCCTGCACTGCCTGCCGGCCCACCGCGGCGAAGAGGTGACCGACGAGGTGATCGACGGGCCGCAGTCGGTCGTCTTCGACCAGGCCGAAAACCGGCTTCACGTGCAGAAGGCCATTCTGGTGGCGCTGCTCGGGGCGTGAGGCCGGGCGCGAGCCCAGGTGCCGGGCCAGCGGACGGGGCGTGAGCCGTGCCCCTGAGGGGCCTTCTCCGCGGCGCCAGCGGCGGCGACGTTTGCCTGGCGCGCAGGAGCGGAAACGGCGCATGTTTTTGGGCCGAAATTGAATAAATATGCTATAATGAGAGTAAACATGCGACCGCACCCAACGGGGCGCGTCACAAGGGAGAGGTGCTGGAGATGGGAAACCCGAAAGTCGTGCTCGCCTATTCCGGAGGGCTGGACACCTCCGTGGCCATCAAGTGGCTGAAGGAAACCTACGGCTACGACGTCGTGGCCGTGGCCCTCGACCTGGGCGAGGGCAAGGACCTCGAGTTCGTGCGTAAAAAGGCGCTCCAGATCGGCGCTGTGGCCTCGTACGTCGTCGACGCGCGGAAAACCTTCGCCGAGGAGTACATCCTCCCCGCGCTGAAGGCCAACGCGTTGTACGAGGGCAAGTACCCGTTGGCGACGGCCCTCGGCCGCCCGCTCATCGCCAAGACCCTTGTCGAGATTGCCGAAAAGGAAGGGGCCGTGGCCGTGGCCCACGGCTGCACGGGCAAGGGCAACGACCAGGTCCGCTTCGACGTGGCCGTGGCCGCCCTCAACCCGGCGCTGAAGGTGGTGGCCCCGGTGCGCGAGTGGGCGATGAGCCGGGAAGAGGAGATCGCCTACGCCGAAAAGCACGGCATCCCCGTGCCGGTGGGCAAGGAGAACCCCTTCAGCATCGACCAGAACCTGTGGGGCCGCAGCTGCGAGGCCGGTGTGCTGGAGGACCCGTGGACGGAGCCGCCGGAAGCGGCCTATGAATGGACGAAGCCCCTCGCCGAGACGCCGGATGAACCGGAATACGTGGAGATCGACTTCGTGCAGGGCAAGCCGGTGGCGCTCAACGGCGAGCCCAAGGAACTGCACGTCCTGATCGCTGAGCTGAACGCCCTCGCCGGCAAGCACGGCGTGGGGCGCATCGACCACGTCGAGAACCGCCTCGTCGGCATCAAGTCGCGGGAGGTGTACGAGGCGCCGGCGGCGACGATGCTGATCCGGGCCCACCAGGAGCTGGAGGCCCTCACCCTGCCGCGCGAGGTGGCCCAATTCAAGCCGATTGTCGAGCAGAAGTTTGCCCAGCTCGTGTACGAGGGGCTGTGGTACTCGCCGCTGCGCGAGGCCCTCACGGCGTTCATCGAGGCGACGCAGAAGACGGTTACCGGCACCGTGCGCGTCAAGCTGCACAAGGGACACGCCGTCGTCGTCGGCCGGCGCTCACCGCATTCCCTCTACTCCCTCGAGCTGGCTACCTACGACGCCGGCGACCGGTTTGACCACAAGGCCGCCGTCGGGTTCATCCACCTGTGGGGCCTGCCGACGCGCACCTTTGCCCAGGTGAACGGGGGGAAGGCGAAAGCGCCGGCGACGGAGGCGGCGCCGGCCGTCGGCGTAACGCGCGAGGAGGGCGTCCGCGCGTGAAGCTGTGGGGCGGACGGTTCACCAAGAAGACGGATGAGCAGGTGGAGGCGTACACCGCCTCCATCTTCTTCGATCAGGAACTGTATCGCGAGGACATCCTCGGTAGCCTGGCCCACGTGACGATGCTCGGACGCTGCGGCATCCTCCCGCCGGAGGACGTCGAAGCGATCAAGGCCGGCCTCAAGAAGGTGCGCGAGAAGCTGGAGCGGGGCGAGGCCTCCTTTTCGGTGGAACACGAGGATGTGCACCTGAACATCGAGAAGCTGCTCATCGACGAGATCGGCCCCGTCGGCGGCAAGCTGCACACCGGCCGCAGCCGCAACGACCAGGTGGCCCTCGACATGCGGCTGTACCTGCGCGCGCGGGTGGTGGAGCTCGTGCGCGGCCTGGCCAACCTGCAGGCGGCGCTGCTCGACAAGGCCAAGGCCCACCCGGATGCGGTGATGCCCGGCTACACCCACCTGCAGCGGGCCCAGCCCATCCTCTTCGCCCATCACCTCCTCGCCTACGTGGCCATGTTCCAGCGCGACGTCGAGCGGCTCATCGACGGGTGGAAGCGGATCAACGTGCTGCCCCTCGGCGCCGGGGCGCTGGCCGGAACAACGTTTCCTATCGATCGGCGCTACGTCGCCGAGCTCCTGCGCTTTGACGACGTGGCCCCGAACAGCCTCGACGCCGTCAGCGACCGCGACTTTGTCGTCGAGTTCACCGCCGCCGCGGCCTTGGCGATGGCCCACCTGTCGCGCCTGTGCGAAGAGCTTGTGCTGTGGACGAGCGCCGAGTTCTCCTTCGTTGAGCTGGACGACGCCTTCTGCACCGGCTCGTCGATCATGCCGCAGAAGAAGAACCCCGACGTGGCCGAGCTCGTCCGCGGCAAGACGGGGCGCGTCTACGGCCACCTCGTCGGCCTCCTGACCGTGCTCAAGGGGCTGCCCCTAGCCTACAACAAGGACCTGCAGGAAGACAAGGAAGGGATGTTCGACACGGTGAAGACGCTCCAGGGCGCCCTCGACCTGATGGCGCCGATGATCGCCACGATGAAGGTGAACGAGGCGCGGATGGCGGAAGCGGTGCGCCGAGACTTCTCCAACGCCACCGACCTGGCCGACTACCTCGTGCGCAAGGGGCTGCCCTTCCGCCAGGCCCACGAGGTGGTGGGGCGGACCGTGCTGTACTGCCTCCAGCAGGGCAAGGTCCTCCTCGACCTCACCCTCGACGAGTTCTGCCAATTCTGCGACCGGATCGAGGCCGACGTGTACGATGCCCTCGCCATCGAACGCGTCGTCGCCGCGCGCAACTCCCTGGGCGGCACGGCGCCGGAGCAGGTGCGGTGGCAGATCGGCCTGTTCGAGGAGAAGCTGGCCGCCACGCGCGTGTGGATAGAAGAGAAAGAGAAGCAGATCGCGGTGGAGTTGTGACCGCTCGTTACGCTGTGAAGAGCGGTTCGATGCGGAGCCAAACTTCCTCCATCACGTCTGGCGGGCACGAGCAGACAAACGGGCATTGCCGGGCCCGCCAGTCAACATGTTTTATGTGGTCGGCCAACACCACCCTGAACACCGGGAACGGCATGCGGAGAGGAGGCCTCTTCATGCCCTGGAATCCGGAACAATACCTGAGGTTCAAGGCCGAGCGCTTTGCGCCCTTTGACGACCTCGTCAAGTTGATCAAGGTCCGCCCCGGGCTCCGCGTGGTGGACCTCGGCTGCGGACCATGAACGGCTGTTTGCCCGCCTGTGGGAGCGTCTGGCCCCTGGCGGCCAGCTTGTCGTGCAGATGCTGGCCAACCACGACCACCCCACCCACGCCTTCTTGCAGGAGCTGGCCGAAGAGGAGCCCTTTGCCCCGTTTTTTCCGCGCGGAGGACGGCATTCCCCGGTGCTCGCGGTCGAGGCTTACGCCGAGCTGCTCTACTGCCTCGGTGCCACGGATATCGCCGTTTTCCTGAAGGTCTACCCCCACGTTCTCGAGGACGCCGATGCGCTGGTGGAGTGGACGAAAGGCACGGCGATGCTCCCCTATTTGGAAGCTCTTCCGCCGGATTTGCACGAAGCGTTTGTGGCGCGCTATCGGGTCCGGCTGCGGGCGCGCTTACCGGAGAAGCCGGTCTTCTACGGGTTCAAACGGATTCTCCTCGCGGCCACGCGACCGTGAACCGGTGGGCGGGTTGGAGGCTTAGCTGGAGTGTTTTAAGGTGTGGGTAAAGCAGAAGGGGATCAAGGACTTGTGTACGCTTGAGATTGCTGGTTACGATGGGGGTATTAAAATATGTCTTGCGAGGAACGGCTTGAAGATCAAGTGGGCACGGAAGGTCAAGAGGTTCGTGATTCAGAGATTCGAGTGTTTCGCATCCATATACGTCCTGGTGGAGATGCAGGCCGTCATCCCGAGCAGTCCTTTACTTACTGCCTCCAGGAGGGTGTACTGGGGATCGGTTGGGGTGTAGAAGTTCCTGAAGGTGTTCGGCTTACTTGGAACGAGTACGAGCGTCTTGCTTTGCTTCGGCATAAAAACATCCGCATTGTGCGTTATCTTTTCCAAAACGTTCGGCCTGGAGACTTGCTTTGGACCCGAGATCATCAGGGAAAGTATTACCTTGCACGTGCGACGGGTGGGTGGGAGTATCGGTCCACTCTCAAAGGTTACGAAGCAGATGTTTTAAATGTGGTTCCGTGTGATATTAAGGGACCTATTCCTATTGGGGATGTTCCTGGTGCTTTAATCAATCATTTTCGCTCACGACGCACTCTTCAGCGTATAAAAAATCTTACTCTTGTCGAATATACCAAGTTATTATGGAATAAGTTGATAAATCGTCAGGTCTTTACCGTCGATCAGCTTTCCTATGTCAACATCTTTGATCTCTTGGATGACATGACGTTAGAGGATGTCGTGTTTCTCTACCTCCAAGTTCAGGGATGGCTCGTTCTCGCAAACTCCCGTAAAGCCGACACCATGCAGTACGAACTGGCCCTCGTTCACCGTGACTCCAAGGAGTGGGCGGTTGTCCAAGTCAAAGGGGGGAATACCCCTCTCTTCGATGGCGAGTATTCCGAGTACGTGGGAAAGGGCGCTGTCCATAAGGTATTTCTATTTCAAGCCCATGGGAACTATCAGGGTACTCCTCAACCGGGGGTGTATCGCATTCAACCGGACGATCTCCTCAACTTTATGCTATCCCACAGAGAATTGCTTCCGGGTTCAGCTCGACACTGGCTTGATTTTCTGACGGAATTAAGAATTAAGTAGAGGAACGCCGGTGCCCATCGCGGTAAAATGGAGGTGGGGCCTCCAGTCCGGGTGCAGTCAAGGGGGAAAATCCGATGTGCGGGCGCTTTCTGCTGCAGACGGATCCGGTAACGCTCGGCGAACGGTTTGATGTTGAAATGCCGGAGGAACTGGCGCCGCGGTACAACATTGCGCCCGGTCAGCCCGTGCTCGTGATTGTCCACGACGGAACGCGGCGGCGGGCCGGTTTTGTGCGCTGGGGCCTCGTCCCGCCGTGGGCCGAGGCGCCAACGGCCCGCCACCAGCTGATCAACGCCCGCGCGGAGACGGCGGCCGAGAAGCCGGCCTTTCGCCGCGCCTTTTTGAAGCGGCGGTGCCTGATCGTGGCCGATGGCTACTACGAGTGGGCGACCGCCGACGGCCGCAAGCAGCCCTACTGCGTGCGGCGCCGCGACGGGCAGCCCTTTGCCTTTGCCGGCCTGTGGGAGAGGTGGGAAGGAGAGGACGGGGCGGTCTACACCGGTTGCGCCATCCTCACCACACAGGCCAACGCGCTCACCGCGCCGATCCATTCGCGCATGCCGGTGATCCTCCCGCCCGGCGCGGAAGAGCTGTGGCTGAACCGCGACGTGACCGATGCCGCGCGTCTCCAGCGGTTGCTCGGCCCCTATCCGTCGGAGGAACTGGTGTGCTATCCCGTCAGCGCGCGGGTCAACGACGCGCGCTACGACGCGCCGGATTGCGTGGAGCCGCTCGATGAGGCTGAACCCTCAAATGCGGATCAGCTGTAGGCAGAAAACCGTTGAACGCGTACGGGAGACGCGGATACTTTGCACCTCAATGAAATTCCCGGGCGTTGCCCGGGAGAAGGGTTGCCGTGACCACGGGGAACCCTACGCAAGCGGGAGAGCGGCGGCGGAAACGGATCAGGAGATTCCCGTCGAGGAAACGGCGGGATTTTGCTCTCCGTTGGCCACTTTGGCCGTTTCCGGGAACAGAAAGTCGATGAACCGCTCCGCCGTCGGCTGCGGCTCGTGGTTAGCCAGGCCTGGCCGCTCATTGGCTTCGAGGATGACGTAGTCGGTGCCGGCAGGGTCGGGGACGATGAAATCGAAGCCGACGACGGGGATGTTCAGCACACGGCTGGCCTCTTCGGCCACGGCGCGCAGAGCAGGGGAAACCTGATCGGTCACGTCGTGGATCGTGCCGCCGGTGTGGACATTTGCTGTCTTGGTCACGGGAAGATTCACGCCCGCGGGGAGCACGTCGTCCCAGGAATAGCCCGCTTGGCGTGCGACGCGTCGCGCTTCGTCCTCGGGGATGCGGCATTCGCCGCCTGTCCGCTGGACCAGCTCTTCGTTTCGTCGCGCGACCAGTTCTCCCACTGTGGACCGGCCGTCGCCCGTCACCGCCGCCGGCCGGCGCTCGGCGGCGGCGACGAAGCGGTGGCCGATGACGATGATGCGCAAATCGCGGCCTGCGACGTACTCTTCCACGATCACATCGGGGCACACCGCCCGCGCGCGTTCCCACGCCCGTGCAAGCGTCGCCTCGTCCGTCACGTCGACGGTGATGCCGCGCCCCTGCTCGCCGCGGGCCGGTTTGACCACGACACGCCCCCACGCGCGTAGAGCCTCCTGGGCATGTTCCAGCGTGCGCGCGTCGCGCTGCCGGGGAACGCAAAAGCCGGCCTGGGCGAGGGTGCGGCGCGTCAGGCGCTTGTCGTCACATAGCAGAAAGGCAATGGCGCTTGTCCGTTCTGTTAGCGATTCCCGGCAGACGACGGAGACGCCGCCGTGGGTGAGGCGGAACAGCCCGAGGTCGTCGTCGAGAATGTCGACGCGAATGCCGCGGCGCCGCGCTTCGTCGACCAGTATCTGCGCGTAGACGTTCACCGTTTCGGCCCTCCCTTATAAAAGGGTCGGTTGAGCGCGTTTTTGCGCTTCACCACGTACACCGGTATGCGTCGAAAGCCCATGGAGCGGTACAGGCGAATCGCTTTGCGGTTGTCGTACAGCACGGAGAGGTCAACGTAGTGCCGGCCTCGGGCCCGGTAGCTGTCAAGCAAATGGCTTATCAGCGCGCGGCCGAGCCCCTTGGCCTGCCGCAGCGGGTCGACGGCGAGGCACCAGAAGCTGGCCCCGTTGTCGGGATCGCCGAAGGCCTCACGGTGGTCGACGCCCATGATCGTGCCGACAACGGTGTTGTCGAGGCGATCTTCGGCCACGAAGTAGCTGAACACCCGCGTGTGCTGGTTGCGCAGGATCGTTTCCACGGGGCTGGGAATCATCCCGCAGCGGGCGTACAGGCGGTTCACCTGCTCGGCATCCCGCTCGTCGCGCAGGAAGCGGATGAGGAAGCGGGAGGAGAGGCGCACCGGCTCAATGCGGTCGGCGTGCAGCCACAGGCGGTACGTATAGGACGGGTCAACGAACAGCAGGTCGGGGGCGCGGGCGACGAGCACGTGGTGGTCGGGAACGTAGATGGCCAGATCCCGCCTGCCCTCGGGTTCCGATTGGAACAGGCGAATGATGGACTCATGGTCGGCGAAGGTCTGGCCGAAGATGAGCCGACCCCACCCGCAGTCGAGGGCGACGTTTCGCTTCATGCCGGCGGTGCGCCAGGCGGGCGGCCGATCCCAGCTGCGCATCGACGGCGTGTTAAACCGTTTGAGCCGCTCGCGGAACGCTGCCGCTCGGTTGGCCATTGCGGATCGCCTCCATCTGCTGAAGCCAGCATTCCAGCACGGTGAGCTGCCACAGCTTGCTGCCGCCGAGGACGGTCAGGTGTTGCTCCGGATCGGCGAGGAGCCGGTCGACGTATGCGCGGCGAAAAAGGGCGCGGGAGCGGGCGCGCGACGATGTCAGCACGTCGTGGGCGAAGGCGAGGAACGGGCCGCGCAGGTACTTGAGCGCGGGCACGGGGAAGTAGCCCTTCTTGCGGTAAATCACCTCGCGGGGGATGAGCCGCTCGGCGGCCCGCTTGAGGATGCCCTTGCCGCCCCTTGTCAGCTTCAGCGTTGGCGGGATCTGCGCCGCCATCTCGACGAGGTCGTGGTCGAGGAACGGCACCCGCGCTTCGAGGCCCCAGGCCATCGTCATGTTGTCAACGCGCTTGACGGGGTCGTCGACGAGCATGACCGTTGTGTCGAGCCGCAGGGCCCGGTTGACAGCCTCGTCCGCGCCGGGACGCGCGAAGTGGTCGCGCACGTAGGCCAGGGAAACGTCACCGTCGGCGTGGTAGGCGGGGTCGAGCGCCTCCCGCACCTCAGCGTCGTCGCGGTCGAAAAAGGCGCGCCGGTACCGCTCGACGGGGTCGCCGGTGCCCGCATGGATCTTGGGGTACCAGTGGTAGCCGGCAAACACCTCGTCGGCTCCCTGTCCGGAAAGGACGACCTTCGTTTCTTTGCTCACTTCCCGCGACAGCAGGTAGAACGCCACGCAGTCGTGGCTGACCATCGGCTCGGACATGGCGGCGATGCACGGAACGAGATGGTCCAGCAGCTCCCGCTGGGTCACGTAGATGTTGCGGTGTTCGGTGCCGAACCGCTCCACGATTTGGTTGCTGTAGCGAAACTCGTTCCCCTCCTCCCCGGCCACGTCGTCGAAGCCGATGGTGTAGGTCCGGAGCGGTCCGGAGGCTTCCTCGGCCATCAGGGCCACGATCAGGCTGGAGTCGACGCCGCCGCTGAGAAGGGCGCCAACGGGCACATCGCTCACCAGCCGCCGCTTGACGGCGGTGCGCAGGGTGTCGAGGAGCCGCTCGATCCATTCTTCTTCGGATTGCGCCGGTCCGCGCTCGAAGGCCACGTCCCAGTAGCGGCGCTTCGTGGTGCGCCCATCCCGTTCGACCACCAGAAGGGTGGCCGGTTCCAATTTGTGAACATTGCGAAAAAGGGTGCGAGGAGCCGGCACGATGGCGTGAAACGTCAGGTAATGGTGCAGCGCCTCAGGGGACAGGTCGAAATCGACGACCCCGGCGGCGACAAGGGCGGGAAGGGTCGAGGCGAAGACGAGCCGCTCCGGCGTGTGCACATAATACAGGGGCTTGATGCCGAGGCGGTCGCGTCCGAGGACCACGCGGCCTCTTTTCCGGTCGTACAGGCAAAAGGCGAACATCCCGTACAGCCGCTTGACAAAGTCGTCCCCCCATGCATCATAGGCCTTGAGAAGGACCTCGGTGTCGCTGCTCGACGCGAAGCGGTAGCCGCGGCCTTCCAGATCGCGGCGCAGCTCGCGGTAATTGTAGATCTCGCCGTTGTACGTGACCACGAGTTGCCGCTTTTCATCCACCATCGGCTGGTTTCCGGCAGGCGACAGGTCGATGATGCTGAGCCGCCGGTGCCCCAGCGCCACGGTCCCGTCCGTCCAGCGCCCTTCGTGGTCGGGGCCGCGCTGCGCCAGCTGTGCCAGCATCGGCTGCAGGGTTTCGACCGCCGCGCCGCGTTCGTCAAACCCTACGCTCCCACAAATGCCGCACATGATGTCGGGTGGATCCCTCCTTGCGCATCGGGGTGTGCAACATACATCGATTATGTACCACAATTCGTTTTCCAGCGGCAAACCAGGTCAGGGGGCCTCAGGGAAGATGAGAGGCGCTCAGGCCGGAAGAGGGGGGATCATCGCCCCGATCCGGAAAAATCCTCCTCGATCCAGGTAGGGCAGGATAAAAGTTCCGCCCCCTTGCGGCGCAAGTGCCGGTGCGGCACACTGAAGGGAGAAGGCCCAGGGAGGTGGGTGTCGATGCCCAAGCGCGCCCTTGTGGTGGTGGACATGGTGAAGGACTTCGTTCTTGACGACGGCAAGCTGACGTGCGGGAAGCCGGCGCAGGCCATCATCCCGTTTATCGTCGACAAGGTGCGCCAGTTCCAGGCCACCGGCGATCTCGTCGTGTTCGCCATGGACAACCATCGGGAAGATGACCCGGAATTTACCACGAACGGCGGACCGTTTCCGCCCCATTGCATCGCCGGCACGGAAGGGGCGGAGCTGGTGGACGAGCTGGAGGCGCTGGTGCGGCCCGATGACCTGCGGACCATGAAGCTGCCGAAACAGCGCTACAGCGCCTTCTACAACACGGGGCTGGAGCACATTCTGAAGCAGGCGGGAATTGAAGAGCTGCACGTCGTCGGCGTCTGCACCCACATCTGCGTGCAGCAGACGGTGGCCGACGCGTGGTACCGGCAGATCCCGACGGTGGTGTACCGCGAGGGTGTCGCCAGCTTTGATGAGGCGACGCACGAGCAGGGCCTTCGGTATATGCGCGACGTGTTGGCGGCGAAAATTGTGTGAGCTGTTCGGAAGCGCGTTTGCGGGCGGAGAAGCCCGCTTTTTCGTTTTCCTTGTTTGTAATAATTTTACATCAATTACTTTATAAAACTAAAATGAGAAGGATTTTTTCACACAAATTTCATCAATATGGGGTCAACCGTCCAGAAGGGAGGTGGTATAATCAAATTCGGTTCGTCGCGGGCCGGCGCGCCGTTTCGTCTTTTTCTTGAATCCGCCGACGACTGACCGCGCCAAAGAGGATTTGGCGCGATTCGTGTCGAAGTACGAATTTTGACCGTCGGCGAACTCTACGCGAAGGTGGGATCGGCCTTGATCGAAATGATCGACGTGTGGAAGACCTATCCCAACGGCACCCACGCCCTTCGCGGGATCACGGTCCGAATCAAAAAAGGGGAGTTCGTCTACGTCGTTGGCCCCAGCGGCGCCGGCAAATCGACGTTCATCAAGCTGATGTACCGAGAAGAACGGCCGACCAAGGGCCAGATTTTTGTCAACGGCATCAACCTGGAAGCGCTGCGCGAACGGCGCATTCCTTACTTGCGGCGGCACATCGGCGTGGTGTTTCAAGACTTTAAGCTGCTTCCCAAGCTCACGGTGCGCGAAAACGTGGCCTTCGCCATGGAAGTGGTAGAGGCTCCCAGAAGACAGATTCGCCAGCGCGTAAAGGAAGTGCTGGAGTTGGTGAAACTTTCGCATAAGGCCGACGTGTACCCCGATGAGCTCTCAGGCGGCGAGCAGCAGCGTGTGGCCATCGCCCGCGCCCTCGTCAACCGTCCCAGCGTGCTCCTTGCCGATGAGCCGACAGGGAACCTGGACCCCGAAACGTCGTGGGGCATTATGCAACTTTTAGAAGAAATCAACAACCACGGGACGACGGTGGTGATGGCCACGCACAACCGCGAGATCGTCAACACGATGCGCAAGCGGGTTATCGCCATCGAAAACGGCGAGATCGTGCGCGATGAACAGCGGGGGGAATACGGGTATGAAACTTAGAACCTTCCGCCGTCATCTGCGCGAAGGGGTCAAGAACATCGGCCGCAACGGCTGGATGACCTTCGCCTCGATCAGTGCGGTGGCCGTCACCCTGTTTCTGCTCGGCGTTTTTCTCATCCTGGCGATGAACGTCGACCATTTCATGGCCCGCGTGGAGAGCCAGGTGGAAATCAAGGTGTACCTTGCCCCCAATGCCAAGCCGGAACAGGTGAAGGCGGTGGAAACGGCGCTGCGCAACCTGTCGGGCATCAAGTCCATCGTGTACGTTTCCAAGGCCCAAGGGATGGAGGAGTTGAAAAAGCGGCTGGGGGACAAGGCGGAACTGCTGGAAGGTTTGGAAAAAGAAAACCCGTTGCCGGATCGCTTTGACGTCAAGACCTATGATCCCCACCAGACGCCGCAGGTGGCGGAGAAGATTCGCCAGATTCCCCACGTGGCTGACGTGCAATACGGGAAGGGGTGGGTGGAAAAACTCTTTGATTTCACGCGCATGGTGCGCAACGTCGGGCTGGTGTTCGTTGTCGGCTTGGCGTTTACGGCCATGTTCCTCATCGCCAACACGATCAAAATCACCATTTTCGCCCGCCGGCGCGAGATTGAAATCATGAAACTGGTCGGCGCCACCAACTGGTTCATCCGCTGGCCCTTTTTCATCGAAGGGATGCTCTTGGGGCTCCTCGGCGCCCTGCTTCCCATTGCCGTGTTGTGGCTGGGGTACCATGCGCTTCTCGACGTGGTGCGGCAAGACTTGTCGCTCTTTTTCCTCGACTTGTTGCCTGTGACGCCACTCATGACGCAGGTTTCCCTCTTGCTCGTGGCCATCGGCATGCTGATCGGGATGTGGGGCAGCCTGATTTCGATGCGCCGCTTCCTGAAAGTGTAGTGCGGCGGGAAAACCGCACCGACGAAAAAGACCGATAAAGGGGAAAAAACGGAACCGTCGGGAGGGGGGAAACGGGATGCGCAAGGCGTTGGGATCCGCCGTGCTCGCGGCGGCGGTGATGGCGGCGACGCTGTGCCCGCAGCTGGGCGGCGCCGAAAGCCAGGTGGATAAGCTGAAGCGCGAAATTGCCCGCATTCGGCAGGAGCAAAAGGCGGCCGCACAGCGCGCGATGCAGGCGGACCGGCAGCTCAAGCAGCTTCAGAGCCGGCGTGAGCAGTTGCATCGCGACATCATGTACTTGGATCTCAAGCTGGAAGATGTCCAGTCGCGCATTGCGAAGCTGGAGAAGGAGATTGCCGGAAAGGAAGCCGAATTGAACCGCACGGCACAGCGGCTGGAAGCGGCAGAAAAGCGCGTGGCCGAACGGGACAAGCTTCTCCGCACCCGCCTGCGTCTGATGTATCAAAACAGCGATCTGTCGTACCTGGAAGTGCTGTTTGGATCGGACAGCTTTGCCGACTTTCTCGACCGCCTGCGTTCGCTGACGCTGATCGCGGAGCAGGACGCCAAGCTTTTGGAGGCGCAAAAGCGCGATCGCGACACCATTGCCGCGCTGAAGGTGAAGCTGGAAGGCGACCTGAAGAAGCTGAGCGCCCTGGTGGCCGAGGTGGAACGGGAAAAGGCGCGGCTGGTGGCCGTCCGGCAGGAGAAGCAAAACACGGTGCGCATGCTGCAAAAACAGGAAGAAGAAATCGAGGAAATCAAGGAGGCGGAGGAGCAGCTGGCCCTCCAGCGCGCCGCCGAGTACCTGGCCAAGAAGCGGGAGCTGGACCGGCTGCTTGAGCAGCAGCAGCCCAAGCGCGTGGCATCCCGTCCCTCGGGCGGCGCAGGCGGAGGCGCCGTCTACGCGGGCGGGGGCGGGGCGCTGGCGTGGCCGGTGCCGTCGTCTCGCACCATTTCGTCGGGGTTTGGCTATCGCGTGCACCCGATCACGGGCAAGCGAAGCATGCACAACGGCATCGACATTCCGGCACCGGAAGGGACGCCGATCGTGGCCGCGGAGGACGGCGAGGTGATCGTCGCCGAGTACATGCGCGGCTACGGCAACACGGTGATCATCGACCACGGCGGTGGCCTGTGGACGTTGTACGGCCATATCAAGGAAGGCGGCATTCTCGTCAGTGTGGGGCAGCAGGTGCGGCGCGGGCAGCAGATCGCGTTGGTTGGTTCGACCGGGCGTTCCACGGGTCCGCACTTGCATTTCACGGTGTACAAAAACCAGCAGGCGGTCAATCCGCTGAACTATTTGCGATAAGCGCAGCGCAAACCGGATCCGGACCGGCGCCAAAACGGCGGTGATCAGGCACGGACAATCGGCATAGAGATGGGAACCGAGGGCGCGGGAATGGGAAAAAGGGGTGAGCGGCGTGCGGTGGAAAGGCCGAACGGTGGCGGCGCTGGTGCTGGGAACGGCTGTCTTGTCCAGTACGCTCACGCTGACGGCCGTTGAAGGCGTGCAGGCGGTGACGCGCCTGTTTTCCTCCCCGGTCGTGGAGGGGGACATCTCGACGTTGTCCGCTGGGGGACAAGTTTCGCCCAGCGGGGACAAGCTTCCTCCATCCTTCGGCAAGATCGTGCAAACGTACCGGCTCATCCAGCGGCATTACCTCGAGCCCGTGGCGGACGAGAAGCTGGTAAACGGCGCCATCGAGGGGATGCTGGAGGCCTTGGACGATCCGTACACGTCGTACCTGGATGAGGAAGCGACGCAACACCTGGAGGATGCCGTCGAGGGGTCCTTTGAGGGCATCGGGGCAGAAGTGAAGATGGAAAACGGGCGGGTGACCGTCGTCGCGCCGATCAAGGGCTCGCCGGCGGAAAAGGCGGGGCTGCGCCCCAACGACCAGATCCTTCGCGTCAACGGGGAAAGCCTTGAGGGGCTGTCGCTCATGGAGGCGGTCCTGAAGATTCGCGGTCCCAAGGGGACGCCTGCCCGTCTGGAGATCCTCCGGCCGGGGGTTCCACAGCCCCTCGAGCTCGTCATCATCCGCGACGAAATTCCCATCGAGACCGTTTACGCCGACATCATCAAGAAGCAGGGCATTCCGTTCGGGCGCATCGAGATCACGCAATTCTCCGCCGGAACGAGCAAGCGCTTTGCGGAAGAACTGAAGCGGTTGGAAGAAGCGGGGATCAAGGGGTTGGTGATCGATCTGCGCGGCAATCCCGGCGGCCTCTTGGAAGGCGTGCTGGAGATCGCCAAGCAGGTGGTTCCCCATCGCGGCGTGATCCTGCACATCGAGCAGCGCGGGGGACAGCGTGAGACGTACCGGTCCACCCTGGAAGGCCGCAAGCCCTATCCCATCGTCGTCCTGGTGGACGAGGGCAGCGCCAGCGCGGCGGAGATCTTCGCCGCGGCGCTCAAGGAATCCGGCGGGTACACGGTTGTCGGCAAGCCCAGCTTTGGCAAGGGCACCGTCCAGCAAACGGTCGACCTCGCCGACAAGAGCACGGTCAAGCTCACCGTGGCCAAGTGGCTGACGCCCAAGGGCCATTGGGTGAACAAGAAGGGGGTCCAGCCCGATATCGTCGTGGACCAGCCGGCCTACTTTAAGGCCGTTCCGCTGCCGAAGGACCGCCCGCTGCGCCACGACATGAACCACGTCGACGTGCACAACCTGCAGGTGATGCTCCAGGGGATCGGCTATCCGCCTGGGCGCACCGACGGGTACTTTGACGCGCAGACGGAGCAAGCCGTTAAGGCCTTCCAGCGTGTGCACGGCCTTCCTGTTACCGGTGTGGTCGACGCCCAAACGGCGACGCGCATCGAGGACGAGCTGCGCAAGCGGCTGGAAAACCCCGAGAACGATTTGCAGCTGCAAACGGCCTTGCAGGTGCTGGTCAAGCAGGCCAGCCCATGACGCGGTCCCGTTGTTGCCGTCTCCGTACGCCGTTCGCCCGCCCCGCCCCTTGCCCCCCGGGCGTTGCGCGATGCAGGAGAGCAGGAATGGAGGAGCGCATTGTCGAAAAGGGACACCACGGCATTCGGCCGTGGCCTTTTTTTCGCGCAAGGGGGGGCGAACCATGAACGGGGCACTGCAACCCTGGCTGACCATGGGGGAGGAATGGTTGCGCATTGCCGTTCATCCGGCGACCTTTGTCTTCCTGGCCCTGCTCGCGGTGTTTTACGCGCGGCAAGTGGCGCTGGAGCGGCGGCTCTTTTTCGTCCGCCTCCACAGCGTGTGGCGGGAGACGCTTCAATCCGCCCTGCTGGGCATCGGAGGCGGCGTGGCGGCTTCCGCGCTTCTCGTTGGGTTGGGGGTGGTGGTCCATCCCCAGACGTTGGTGGCCGTGTGGGTCGTGGCCGTGGTACTGGCGTTTCTTCGCTTCCGCTATCTCTGCCTGGCGTACGCGGGCGGGCTCGTCGGCTTCGCCGCGGCGCTGGCGCAGCTGGTTCCGGGCGTTTTTGCCGTCTCCCCGTTGGCACCGCTGGGGCGCTTTCTCCTGCAGGTGGACGTCCCGTCCCTTGCCGCGCTGGTGGCCATCTTGCATCTGGTGGAAAGCGCCCTCGTCTTCCTGCACGGCGGGCAGGGGGGCACCCCGCTGTTTTTGCGCAGCCGACGGGGCAAGCTTGTCGGCGGCTACGCGGTGCAGCGGCTGTGGCTGCTCCCGCTGCTCGTCGTTGTGCCGGCCGCGGGTGGCAGCGGGGTAAGCGGTCCGGCATGGTGGCCGGCTTTTGGCAGCGGCGCGGCCGGTTGGACCGTGGCGGGCTTGCCGGCGCTGATCGGCTACAGCGACCTGGCGCTTACCCGAACAGCACGGGAAAAGGCGCGGCATGCCGCGGGGTGGCTCCTCGCCTACAGCCTGATCCTCTTGGGCTTGGCCGGCTGGGCCCGTGCATGGCTTCCCGCTGCGCTCCTGGCCTCCGCCTTTGCGGCGGTGGGACACGAAGCCCTGATCCGCTTCGGGCGGTGGCAGGAGCGGGGACGGCTCCCCCTTTTTCAACACGACGCGCAGGGCTTGCGCGTGCTGGCGGTGCTCCCGGGAAGCCCGGCGGAAGCGATGGGGATTGTGCCCGGCGACCGCCTCCGGCGCGTCAACGGGATGGAGGTGCGGACGCGCCTGGATTTGCACGCGGCCTTAAGCCGCAACCGGGCCCATTGCCGGCTGGAGATCGTCGACCGAAACGGCGAGGTGCGCCTGGCGCAACGCGCGGTGTACGCCACCGATCATCATCAGCTGGGCATTCTGCTGGCCCCCGACGAGGACGCACCCTATTACGTCGACGTGGAGGACACCGGTCTTCTTGGCCTGCGCGGCCGCGCGGGGATGCGGGCGGCGCGCCGCTTCCCGGAAGAGGCGCGGGCGAAAGCGGCCGGTGGCCCAAGGGAATCCTCCGAAACCGCGTCGCCATGACCGCGGCGCGCCACCGGTTCCCGGTTCCGGGGGCCGCCACCGGTGGCGTAGAATGAGGATGGACCAAAGGGGAGGAGGCGATGACGGATGTGGAAGAACCTTCTGGCCCGCTTGGGCGTGGGCGGTGCGACCGTTGATTTGCAGCTCGATCGGGATGCCTATCGCGTCGGGGAAGAGGTGACGGGGAAGATCGTCATTTCCGGCGGGACGGTGGCCCAGCCGGTCAACGACTTGACCGTCAGCCTGGTGATGCAAGTCCGGCTGCACGACCGCCATGTCACGCAAACGGTTCACCGCATTCCGGTGCTGCACGGCGTGACGGTGCCGCCGAAGCCGCACCGGGAGGAAGTGCCCTTCACCTTTGTGCTGCCCGCCAATTTGGCCATCAGTTCCCCTTCGGTGCGTTACGGGTTCCGCACCCAGTTGGATGTGGACTTCGCGGTGGACCCCAAGGATTTCGATTCGATTGCCGTGCTCCCCGATAGGCCGACGGAGCGCTTGTTCCGCGCCATCGAACAGCTGGGCTTCCGGCGCAAGGCCGAATGGGGCAAGCTGACGCCCTACGGCCAGGAATTTGAATATTTCTCGGCCAATCCCCAGCTCCCGATAAAGGAATGGGAGTTTCTCCTGCGCAAGACGCCCGACACGTTCTACCTACTGTCGGAAGTGGAGTGGGTGCGCGGCGGCTGGCTGGCGCGGGAAATGGAGCGGAAGCTGGAGATTGCCGTGCCGGTTCGCCTCCTCGAGGACGGGCAGGAGGAGGCACTGGTGGCGCATCTAAAGGAGACGCTGGAGCGGGTGCTGGCCGATCCGCACCATGCGCCGCAGTTCACCCTGCCCGCTTGGCATCCTGGCCATGGGCATGGGGGGCACGCGCACGGGCACAGCCACGGCACCGGAATGGGCCAATTCGCCGCGGGGATGGTGGGCGGCTTTTTGCTCGCCGAACTGCTGGACGAATTGGGCGATGCCGTGGATGCCGCGGAAGACCTGCTCGACGGCGATGCCTTTGACGGCGACGATGGCGATTGGCTGTAACCTCCTCGGTTCTGGCGCCGTACAGGCGCTTTCTTTTTTTTTCCACGCGGGGGACAAGGTGGAGCGACATTCGGCCGCCGGGGTGTGAACGGAGATGGAAAGGAAACCCTAAACACGGGACCCTTTGGTGAGGAGGGAGTCGCCGTGGCCCGTGTGGTCATTTTGGGGGCGGGCATTGCTGGCATGAACGCGGCCATCGCGCTGCGCCGCTTGTTGGGGGATCGGCACGAGGTGTGGGTGGTGGCGCAGATGAACCGCTTTGTCTGGCGCCCGTCGTTGCCGTGGGTCGCCTTCGGGCTGCGCCGTCCGGAACAAATCATGGTGCCCGTGCGCCCGGCGCTCCAGCGGCGGGGCATTCGGTTTGTCGAGGCCCGGGTGTTGCGGGTTGACCCGCACCGGCGGCACGTGATCACCGAAGCGGGGGCGATGGCCTACGACGTGTTGCTGATCGCCCTGGGAGCGCAGCACGATTGGGATGCCGTGCCGGGCGCCGATCGCTTCGGCCACGTGATCTGCCGGGTGGACGGCGCGCGGCGCATCTGGGAGGCGGTGCAGCGGCTCGAACGGGGAACGGCCGTTTTCGGTGTGACGGGGATCGGCGGTTGCCCGGCGCCGGTTTACGAGGCGGCGCTCCTCTTGGACAATTTCCTGCGCCGCCGCGGGGTGCGGCCGCGCGTGGACATTTGCGTGGTCACCGCCGAGCCGGCGCCGCTCCACGTCGTCGGTCCGGCCCCGTCGCGCCTCATGGCCGCCGAGCTCCGCAAGCGCAACATCCGCTGTCACCCGAATGCCGCGATCGTCGGGGTGGAACCCCATCGGGTCTTGCTGGCCGATGGAACCGCTTTGCCGTCCGCGTTCACGTTGGTCATGCCCCCGTACCGGGGCAGCGCGGCGATGCAGGAGAGTTCCGAGCTTGCGGATGCGCGCGGGTTTGTGCGGTGCGACACCGCGTTGCGCCATCCGCACTACCCCGAGATCTTTGCCGCCGGCGACGGGGCGGCCCTGGACGCGGCCAAGACCGGGCACCACGCCTGGTTGCAGGCCAAGGTGGCCGCGCGCAACATCGCGGCCTTCCTGTCCGGAAAGGAGGCGACGGCCACGTTCCGGCCGCAATTTGCGTGCAACCTTTCCCTCGGGATGGCAAAGGGCTTGATCGGCTTTTGGCAGCCGGCCCCGCCGGCGTTGGGGAACGTTCAGGTGCAGCTCACCTACGCCGGCCGTCCGGCCCACTGGATGAAGGTGCTGCTTGAGCGCTACGCCCTGTGGAAAATCCGATAGCGGCGCGTTGTGGTATAATGTCAAAGATACAAGCCACACGGTGCGGAAAGGAGGGAGCGCAGTGGAGCGGCCGTTCCAACTCGTGTCCGAGTTCAAGCCGATGGGCGACCAGCCGGAGGCGATCCGCCAGCTCGTCGAAGGCATCCGGCGCGGGGAAAAGCACCAGGTGCTGCTGGGGGCCACGGGAACGGGGAAGACCTTCACCATGGCCAACGTCATCGCCCAGGTGCAGAAGCCGACGCTGGTCATCGCCCACAACAAGACCCTCGCCGCCCAGCTGTGCAGCGAGTTCAAGGAGTTCTTTCCGCACAACGCCGTGGAGTATTTCGTGAGCTACTACGACTACTACCAGCCGGAAGCGTACGTCCCGCAGACGGACACGTACATCGAGAAGGACGCCTCCATCAACGACGAGATCGACAAGCTGCGCCACTCGGCCACCAGCGCCCTCTTTGAGCGGCGCGACGTGATCATCGTGGCCAGCGTGTCGTGCATCTACGGCTTGGGCGATCCTCGGGAGTACCGCGACCTCGTCGTCAGCCTGCGCGTGGGCATGGAGAAGAGCCGCGACGAGGTGCTGCGCCGGCTGGTGGACATCCAGTACCAGCGCAACGACCTCAACTTTACCCGCGGCACCTTCCGCGTGCGCGGCGACGTGGTGGAGATCTTCCCCGCCTCGCGGACGGAGCAGGCCGTGCGGGTGGAGTTTTTCGGCGACGAGATCGAGCGCATCACCGAGATCGACGTCCTCACCGGCGAGGTGCTCGCCGAGCGGGAGCACGTGGCCATCTTCCCGGCGTCGCACTACGTGACGAGCCAGGCCACGCTGCAGCGGGCCCTCGTCAGCATCGAGCAGGAGCTGGAGGAGCGGCTGGCCGAGCTGCGCGCCCAGGGGAAGCTGTTGGAGGCGCAGCGCCTCGAGCAGCGCACCCGCTACGACCTGGAGATGCTGCGCGAGATGGGCTACTGCCCGGGCATCGAGAACTATTCCCGCCACCTGACAGGCCGCGCCCCGAGCGAGCCGCCGTATACCCTGCTCGACTATTTCCCCGATGATTACCTGATCATCATCGACGAGTCCCATGTGACCATTCCCCAGCTGCGGGCGATGTACAATGGCGACCGCTCGCGCAAGGAGACGCTGATCGAGTACGGGTTCCGCCTGCCGTCGGCGGCCGACAACCGCCCGCTCAAGTTTGAGGAGTTTGAGCAAAAGGTCAACCAGATCATCTACGTGTCGGCCACGCCGGGGCCCTACGAGCTGGAGAAGGCGCCGTATGTGGTGGAACAGGTGATCCGCCCGACGGGGCTGGTCGACCCGACGATCGACGTGCGGCCGACGAAGGGGCAGATCGACGACCTGATCGGAGAGATCCGCCAGCGTGTGGCGCGCAATGAGCGGGTGCTCATCACCACCCTGACGAAGAAGATGGCCGAGGACCTGACCGACTACCTGCGCGAGGTGGGCATCAAGGTCAAGTACATGCATTCGGAGATCAAGACCATCGAGCGGATGCAGCTCATCCGCGACCTGCGCCTCGGCGTCTTCGACGTGCTGGTGGGGATCAACCTCCTGCGCGAGGGGCTGGACATCCCCGAGGTGTCCCTCGTCGTCATCCTCGACGCCGACAAGGAGGGCTTCCTCCGCTCGGAGACGGCCCTCATCCAGACCATCGGCCGGGCGGCGCGCAACGCCAACGGCCACGTCATCCTGTACGCCGACCGCATCACCGAGGCGATGCGGCGGGCCATCGCCGAGACGGAGCGGCGCCGCAAGAAGCAGATCGCCTACAACGAGGCCCACGGCATCACGCCGCAGACGGTGCGGAAGGCCGTGCGCGACATCATCCAGGCCACCCACGCGGCGGAGCCGGCGGCCGACTACCTGCCGGAAAAAGAGTACGCCCGCATGACGAAGCGGGAGAAACAGGCGCTCATCCAGCGCCTGGAAAAGGAGATGAAGGAGGCGGCGCGCCGGCTCGAGTTCGAGCGGGCCGCCGAGCTCCGCGACCTCTTGTTCGAGCTGAAGGCCGATCTGGCCGCGGAAACGAGGCGAGAGAAGCGATGAGCCAAGAGTACATCGTCGTGAAGGGCGCGCGCGTGCACAACCTGAAGAACATCGACGTCACCATTCCGCGCAACAAGCTGGTCGTCATCACCGGGCTGTCGGGGTCGGGCAAGTCGTCGCTGGCCTTTGACACGATCTACGCCGAGGGGCAGCGCCGCTACGTGGAGTCGCTGTCGGCCTACGCCCGCCAGTTCCTCGGCCTGATGGAGAAGCCCGACGTCGACGCCATCGAGGGGCTGTCGCCAGCCATCTCCATTGACCAGAAGACCACCAGCCGCAATCCCCGCTCCACCGTGGGCACGGTGACGGAAATCTACGACTACCTGCGCCTCCTGTACGCCCGCATCGGGAAGGCCCACTGCCCGGTCCACGGCGTCGAGATTTCCGCCCAGACCGTCGAGCAGATGGTCGACCGCCTGCTGGCCTACCCCGAGCGGACGCGGATGCAGATCCTCGCCCCCCTCGTGCGCGGGCGCAAGGGCGAGCATGCCAGGCTGCTCGAGGCGGTGCGCAAGCAGGGGTTTGTGCGCGTGCGCGTCGACGGCGAGGTGCGCGACCTGGGCGAGCCGATCCAGCTGGAGAAGAACAAGAAGCACACCATCGAGGTGGTCGTCGACCGCATCGTCATCAAGGACGGCATCCGGTCGCGCCTGGCCGATTCCCTCGAGACGGCCCTCAAGCTGGCCGAGGGACAGGTCGTCGTCGACGTTGTCGGGCAGGAGGAGCTCTTCTTCAGCGAGAACCTGGCCTGTCCGGAGTGCGGGTTCAGTTTGGGTGAGCTGGAGCCGCGCCTCTTTTCCTTTAACAGCCCCTACGGCGCCTGTCCGGCCTGCGACGGCCTGGGGGTGAAACAGGAGGTGGACGTCGACCTGGTCATCCCCGACCCGTCGAAGACGCTGGCCGAGGGGGCCATCGAGCCGTGGGCCGGATCGTCGTTGACGTACTACCCGCAGCTCCTGGCCGCGGCGTGCGCCCACTTTGGCATCCCGATGGACGTGCCGGTGCGCGAGCTGGATCCGGAGCTGCTCGACCTTCTCCTCTATGGCGCGCCGAATGACCGCATCCGCTTCCGCTACGAGAACGAGTTTGGCCAGGTGAAGGAGACGGTTATCCCCTTTGAAGGCGTGATCCCAAACATCGCCCGCCGCTACCGCGACACGACGTCGGAGCACGTGCGGGAGATGCTGGAGGCGTACATGGCCCAGAAACCGTGCCCGGCGTGCGGCGGCGCGCGCCTGAAGCCGGAGAGCCTCGCCGTCACCGTCGGCGGGAAAACAATAGCCGAGGTGACGAGCCTCTCGGTGGCCGAGGCGCGGGACTTTTTCCGCAACCTTGAGCTGACGGAGAAGGAGAAGAGAATCGCCCGCCTCATCCTGAAGGAGATCGACGCCCGCCTGAGCTTCCTCGTCGACGTCGGCCTCGACTACCTGACGCTCAGCCGCGCCGCCGGCACCCTCTCCGGCGGGGAGGCGCAGCGCATCCGCCTGGCCACGCAGATCGGCTCGCGCCTCACCGGGGTGACCTACGTGCTGGACGAGCCGAGCATCGGGCTGCACCAGCGCGACAACGCCAAGCTGATCCGCACCCTGGAGAAGATGCGCGACCTGGGCAACACGCTGATCGTCGTCGAGCACGACGAGGACACCATGTTGGCCGCCGACTACCTCATTGACATCGGGCCGGGGGCGGGGGCCCACGGCGGGCAGGTGGTGGCGGCGGGGACGCCGGAGGAGGTGATGCGCCATCCGACGTCCCTCACCGGCCAGTACCTCAGCGGGCGCAAGTTCATCCCCGTGCCCGAGACGCGGCGCGCGGGAAACGGCCACGCCCTGATCATTCGCGGGGCCCGGGCGCACAACCTCAAGAACATCGACGTGCGCATCCCCCTCGGCCTGTTCGTGTGCGTGACCGGCGTCTCCGGGTCGGGCAAGAGCACGCTGGTTAACGACATCCTCTACAAGGCCCTGGCCCGCGAGCTGCACCGAGCCAAGGAGAAGCCGGAGGCCCACGACGGCATCGAGGGCCTGGAGCACCTCGACAAGGTGATCAACATCGACCAGTCGCCGATCGGCCGCACGCCCCGCTCCAACCCGGCCACCTACACCGGCGTGTTTGACGACATCCGCGAGGTGTTCGCCCAGACGCCCGAGGCGCGCGTGCGCGGGTACACGAAGGGCCGCTTCAGCTTCAACGTCAAGGGCGGCCGCTGCGAGGCGTGCAAGGGCGACGGGATCCTCAAGATCGAGATGCACTTCTTGCCCGACGTCTATGTGCCCTGCGACGTGTGCAAGGGCAAGCGCTACAACCGCGAGACGCTGGAGATCACCTACAAGGGCAAGACCATCGCCGACGTCCTCGAGATGACGGTGGAGGAGGCGCTGGAGTTCTTCCGCAACATCCCGCGCATCCAGCGCAAGCTCGAGACCCTCTACGACGTCGGCCTGGGGTACATGAAGCTGGGCCAGCCGGCGACGACGCTGTCCGGCGGCGAGGCGCAGCGGGTGAAGCTGGCCGCCGAGCTCTACCGCCGAAGCAACGGGCGGACGCTGTACATCCTCGACGAGCCGACGACGGGGCTGCATGTCGACGACGTGGCCCGGCTCCTCAAGGTCCTGCACCGCCTGGTGGACAATGGCGACACCGTGGTGGTGATCGAGCACAACCTCGACGTGATCAAGACGGCCGACTGGATCATCGACCTCGGGCCGGAGGGCGGCGACCGCGGCGGCCAGATTGTGGCCGAGGGGACGCCGGAGGCCATCTGCGCGGTGCCGGCGTCGTACACCGGGCAGTTTCTCAAGCCGATCCTGGAGCGCGACCGGCGTCGGATGCAGGAACGGGAGGCGAGAGCGGCCGAGGAGACGGCGGCCACGCGTTCCGGATAGCGGGAGGGGAGACCATGGAAACGGTGCGCGTGCAGGATCTGGTCAAGGACTTTCAGCTGAAGGTGGTGAGCGGCGCGCGGGGCGTCAAGCGGACCATCGAGACGATGGACATCTGTCGCCCGGGGCTGGAGATGGCCGGGTACTTCACCTACTACCCGGCCGACCGGGTGCAGCTGTTGGGTCGAACGGAATTGACCTTCGCCGAGCAGCTGGATTCCGCGACGCGCCTGGAGCGGTTTCGACGCCTGTGCACGGAGAAGACGCCGTGCATCTGCATCACCCGGGGACAGGAGGTGCCCCCGGAGCTGATCCAGGCCTCGGAGGAGACCGGCGTGCCCGTGCTCTTGTCTCCCTTGCCCACGACGAAGCTGGCCAGCAAGCTGTCCCACTACCTGGAGAACCGCCTGGCCCCGCGGACGACGATTCACGGCGTGCTCGTTGATGTCTACGGCATCGGCATCCTGCTCGTCGGGGCCAGCGGCATTGGCAAGAGCGAGACGGCCCTGGAGCTGGTCAAGCGCGGCCACCGGCTTGTGGCCGACGACGCCGTGGAGATCCGCCAGACGCAGGAGAACGTGCTGATCGGCAGTGCGCCGGAGCTGATCCAGCACCTGCTGGAGATTCGCGGCCTGGGCATCATCAACATCATGACCCTGTTTGGCGCCGGGGCGGTGCGCAACTACAAGCGCATCTCCCTCGTCGTCGAGCTGGAGGCGTGGGACCCGTCCAAGCAGTACGAGCGGCTCGGCCTCGACGAGAAGACGATGAAGATCATGGACACCGAGCTGCCCCTCATCACCATTCCCGTCCGGCCGGGGCGCAATTTGGCCGTCATCATCGAGGTGGCGGCGATGAACTACCGGCTGAAACGGATGGGGTACAACGCCGCGGTGCATTTTTCCAAGCGGCTGACCGACACGATCGAGGAAGCGTCCGTCGAGGACCTGCTGTAAGGCCAGCGCGGCTGGCCAAGAACACAAGGAGGCGAGGCGCGTTGGACCGTTCGCTGGTCATCGATCCGATTGCCTTTTCCATCGGCCCCCTTGACGTCCACTGGTACGGCATCATCCTCGGAACGGCGGCACTGGTGGGCCTGGCCATCGCCGTGCGGGAGGGGAAGCGGCTCGGGCTTTCCCCCGATCTGTTTCTCGACCTGCTCCTCTACGGCGTGCCGCTGGCCATTCTCGGCGCGCGGGCCTATTACGTGCTCTTCCGTTGGGACTACTACAGCCAACATCCGGGCGAGATCCTCGCCGTGTGGAAGGGCGGCCTGGCCATCCACGGGGCGCTGATCGCCGCCGTGTTGACGGCCTACGTGTTTGCGAGGCGCCGCGGGATCCCCTTCTGGAAGCTGGCCGACATCGTTGCCCCCAGCCTGATCCTCGGCCAGGCCATCGGGCGATGGGGGAACTTCGTCAACCAGGAGGCCCATGGCGGGCCGGTCAGCCGCGCCTTTCTGGAACGGCTGCACCTGCCGGACTGGATCATTGAGCAGATGTACATACCGGAATGGCAGTCCTACGTGCACCCGACCTTCTTGTACGAGTCGGTGTGGAACCTGCTCGGCTTTGCTTTCCTCGTGGTGCTCAGGCGGCGCAATCCCCGGCGCGGCGAGGTGTTCTTGGCGTACCTGATCTGGTATTCGATCGGGCGCTTTTTCATCGAGGGCTTGCGGACGGACAGCCTGATGCTGACGGACACGCTGCGCGCGGCCCAAGTGATGAGCCTCCTGCTCATCACGGGTGCTTTGGCGCTGCTGGTGGTACGCCGGTGGAAGGGCTGGGCCGACAAGCGGTACGAAGATGCATAGGAGGGAGCGGCATGGTGACCGTCGCGACGTGGCGCCGCGGCCTTTTGGCCGGCGCGCGGACGGCCTGGACGCTGGGCAAGGTGATTTTTCCCGTGACCGTCGCCGTCACCGTGCTGCGCCACACGCCGGTGATTGACGGGCTGACGGCGCTACTTGCGCCGCTGATGACGCTTGTTGGCCTGCCCGGCGAGGCGGCCTTGGTGCTCGCCCTGGGGAACCTGCTCAACTTGTACGCGGCGATCGGGGCGATGCTGTCGATGACGCTGACGGTGAAGGAGGTCTTTCTCCTCGCCGTCATGCTCAGTTTTTCGCACAACCTGCTGGTCGAGACGGCGGTGACGAAACGCATCGGCGTCAGCGTGTGGGCCGCGGCGGGGATGCGGCTGGGCTTGGCCTTCGGGGCGGCGGCGCTCCTCAACCTGCTGTGGCGCGGCGGGGAGGAAGCGGCGCGCTACGGGCTCGTTCCCCCCGCGGCACCCGACCTCGCCGGCGACTGGGCGGCCATCGCCTGGCACGGGATCGAGACGGCCTTCTGGGGCGTCGTCCAGATGGCCCTCATCGTGTTTCCGCTGATGGTCGCGATCGAGCTCCTGAAGGACCTGCACGTGGTGGACCGCCTGGCGCGCGCGCTGACGCCCGTCACCCGGCTTCTGGGCTTGTCGGAGCGCACGGCGCTGACGCTCCTCGCCGGGCTTTTGTTTGGGCTGGCCTTTGGCGCCGGCGTGATCATCGAGAGCGCGCGGGAAGCCGGCTTTTCCAAGCGCGACCTGTACCTGTTGACCCTCTTTTTGTCGGCCTGCCATGCCGTGGTGGAGGACACGCTCATCTTCGTCCCGCTGGGCATCAACGTCGTGTGGCTGCTCATCTTGCGCCTCGCGGTGGCCTTCATCCTGACCATCCTCCTCGCCCGCGTGTGGCGGACGCTGGAGGCCAGACGGGCGCGCAGCCAAAACCCCACCCCTCATCGAGCGTAAGGAGGACGGCCGTGCGGAGGACGGAACGCTACCCGGTGTCCGGAGCCAATTCCCTGTGGCAGCTGTACCGCACCGTGCCCTTCTGGAAGGTGGTCAAAAACTTCCTCGTCATCCAGACTGCCCGCTACTGTCCCTTTGTGTCGGTCAAGAACTGGCTCTACCGCACGTTTCTCGGCATGCGCGTGGGCGACAAGACGGCCTTTGCCCTGATGGCCATGGTCGACGTGCTCTTTCCCGAGCGCATCCGCGTGGGGAAGAACTGCATCATCGGGTACAACACGACGATCTTGGCCCACGAGTACCTGATTGACGAGTACCGCCTTGGGGACGTGGTCATCGGCGACAACGTGATGATCGGCGCCAACTGCACCATCTTACCCGGCGTCACCATCGGCGACGGCGCGGTGGTGGCCGCCGGGACGGTGGTGCACCGCGACGTGCCGCCCGGGGCCTTCGTCGGCGGCAACCCGATGCGCGTCATTCGCGACCGCTACCGTACGCCGGAGGGGCCGCACGCGCCGGGCGGCGGTGATCCCGAAACGCGCCCGTGACCCGCGGCGTTTTGGCCCGAGCCGCGTCACGAGAACGGCGAAAGGAAGGGCGAGCCATGGCATCCGTCGACGTCACCAGTCTGCTGCTTCTGGGCCTGGCCGCGCTGGGCATCGTCAGCCACAACGCACCGGTGTCCATCGCCGTGCTGCTTTTGCTCCTGATGCGCCTGGCGCACCTCGACAAGTGGTTCCCGGTTCTCGAGCAGCACGGGTTAAACCTGGGCATCCTCGTGTTGACGATGGGCATCATGGCCCCATTGGCCAGCGGCAAAATGGGAACCGACGCCCTGGTGCGCGCCTTTACCACCCCGGCGTCGCTCCTGGCCATTGTTGTGGGCGTGTTCGTCTCGTACATCGCCGGGAAGGGCGTGCCGCTGATGGCCCAGAATCCCGTTGTGGTGACCGGCATCTTGATCGGCACCATCCTGGGGGTGGCCCTCTTCCGCGGCGTGCCCACCGGGCCGCTCATCGCCGCCGGCATCCTGGCCGTCCTGCTGGGGTTGGGCAAGAAACTGGGGTAAGGGATGCGGGAGCGCGAAATCCTTCGCATGGGAGAGGGCGACATGGACGCACAGCGCCGCATCGGGCCGATGGAATCGCGTCCGGCTCCCGTGGCGCCGGGGGAACGCCTCCTGGCCCTCGACGTGCTGCGGGGGCTGGCCCTGCTCGGCATTTTGGCCGTCAACATGGCTCACTTCAGTTCGCCTGCGATCTTCTGGGCCATGGCCGGGATCGATCCGTGGGACCGCCCATGGGACGACGCGGCCCAGGGGCTGGTTCAGGTGTTGGCCGAGGGGAAGTTCTACCCCCTCTTTTCGCTTCTGTTCGGGGCCGGCATGGTGCGCTTTACCGAACGGGCGGCGGCGCGCGGCGGACCGCCCGGCCGACTGTTTGCCCGGCGGCTGGCCGTGCTGCTGGCCATCGGCGCGCTGCATGCCCTGTTCGTGTGGTCGGGGGACATCCTGCTGACGTACGCCCTGGTCGGCTTCCTCCTCCTCCTTCCGTTCCGCCGTCGGACGGCCAAGGCGGCACTGGCGCGGGGCATCGGCTGCATCGCCCTGGCCCTTTGCGTCTACGCCCTGCTTGTCGGGCCGATGATGGGGACAGAAAACCCGGCCCTCGTTCTCTGGGCCCGGGAGATGGCCGACCGGTCCCTTGCCGTGTACGGGTCGGGCTCGTACGCCGAGCAGTTGGAGATGCGCTTCATCGACCTCTCGCTGCAGTACAGCAATGCCGTCATCTATTTCCCCTTCATCCTGGGCATCTTTCTCCTCGGCGCCGCCGCGGCGAAGGTGCAGCTCATCGAGCGGCTGCCGGCCACCCGGCCGCTGGTGCGGCGCACGGGAACCGTGGGCCTGGTCGTGGGGCTGCCGCTTGCGGCGCTGGCCGCGTATGCCGATGCGCGGCTGACGCCTGGCGTGACGACGGCCTATGACCTGCTGGCCTTCCTCGGCTATGCCCTCGGCGGGCTGGCGTTGGCCCTCTGGTATGCCTCCGCCATCGTCCTGCTCGTGGAACGCCCGGCGTGGCGCCGCCGCCTCGCGCCCCTGGCGGCGGCCGGGCGGATGGCGCTGACCAACTACCTGCTGCAGTCGCTCGTCTGCACCACGCTGTTCTACAGCTACGGATTGGGCCTGTACGGCCGCGTCGGACCGGCAGGGGGTCTTCTCCTGACGCTGGCCATCTTCGGCGGACAGCTCGCCTTCAGCGCGTGGTGGCTGCGCCGGTTTCGTTTCGGCCCTGTGGAGTGGCTGTGGCGGACGCTCACCTACGGCCGCCGGCAGCCGCTGCGGGACGGGCGGGAGACGTAGGGAACGGGCTGTGCCGTTCCCCCGCGCCTTCATAAGACAGAAAATTTGTTCTTGTAAGGCATTTCTGTGGGGGACGGGAGAACCGTCCGGCGTTCGAGGGAGAGCATTGCGGCGCGCACTGCCGCGGCCTTCACGGGAAGGGAGAGAGCCTTTTTCGTTGTCCGAATCCCTTGTATTCGGTGCACTTTCACCTTCACAAAACTG